>JAKACR010000109.1 GCA_021821225.1 Bacillota bacterium
ACATAATGTGAGGAGGCCTCTCATGAGCGCGATTCCGGACGATTTACAATATACAAAAGAACACGAGTGGATTCGTCCCCAAGGCGATGTCATCGTCATCGGCATCACGGATTTTGCCCAGAGTGAACTCGGTGACATCGTGTTTGTTGAATTGCCGGAGGTCGGGAGCGCGCTGCGCGCCGGCGAGACGTTCGGCACGGTGGAATCGGTCAAGACCGTTTCCGATCTGTACGCGCCCGTCTCGGGCACGGTGGTGCGGGTGAATGAAGCCCTGCAGGATGCGCCGGAAAAAGTGAACGAAGACCCGTACGGCGAAGGATGGATGCTGGAAGTGGAGCGTGGCGGCGAGACGTCCCCCCTGTTGTCTGCCGCTGCCTACCGGGAACACGTGAACGGGTGAGGGGTCGTCCGCCATGTGGACATTTCGGCTGCTAGACACCGGGGCGGGAGCGCCCGAGGACAACATGGCGCTCGACGAGGCGATTCTGATCGAGGTTGGGCGCGGCGCATCCCCCCCCACCATCCGGTTCTATGCGTGGAACCGCCCGACGGTTTCGCTTGGCTATTTTCAACGCGCAGCGCGCGAGATTGACGAAGCGGCCGTCGTGGCCCGCAAGTATGGACTGGTCCGCCGGATGACAGGCGGACGGTCCGTTTTGCATGACCGCGAAGTGACGTACAGTGTGATCGTGCCCGTTGGCCATGAGCTGGCACAAACGTCGGTGGTGGAGTCTTTCCGCATTCTTTCGGGCGCTTTGCGCGAGGGGTTTTGCGCTCTGGGCCTGTCGGCCGAAGTCGTTTCACTGGCCGATGAGAATGAGCGGGAAAAGTTCCAGACGCTTGGCTCCGCGGCATGTTTCGATTCCCCTTCCTGGTACGAACTTGTCGTCAACGGACGAAAGATAGCGGGCAGCGCCCAGGTGCGGGCGCATGGCGGCCTCCTCCAGCACGGCTCGCTTGTGCTGGACATGCGTCCTGAGGATCTCTTTTCCGTGCTGCTCCTGCGCGATGGACAGGACGGAAAGCGGTTGCGCGCGGCATTCTCCGAGCGCGCGACCGGAGTGAAGCAGCTATCCGGCCGCGATGTCGCCTATCGTGAAGCTGTGACCGCGTTTCAAAGCGGGTTTGCCGCCGGTCTGCCGGCCCGGCTCACGCTGGGACTCGTCACGGATGAAGAAGCGGCGCAAGCCCGTCAACTGGCAAGGGACAAGTACGGCGCCCGCGAATGGACGTTCCGCCGCTAATTCTTAAAGAGCCAGTTCAAAAAGAGGGCAGGGTTGACCCACGCAGTGCAATGGGACATGGGATAAACCGAGTGTGCAGTGGACATTATCCCATGTCTCCTAGGAAGCAGCCAGAAATGCGGACCGAGCGTACGTTTTGGGTACGTGAGGGAGCATTTCTGGTGATGACGCGGCAATGTGCCGGGGAGTTCTGCCCCCTTTTTGAACAACCTCTTAAAGAAGTCGACGAGGCGGGTCTACTTTCTATCCTGTCCACATATTCATAGACCAGGCAGACGGTCGAAAGCTTTCCCGACGGCGGCGGCATATTTGTCGCACCGGGACGTATACATGTATCGTCGTCCAAACGGGGTCGGCGCACCGGCTTCTAGCCAGGGAGGGAACAGTGTGGACAGATTCGATGTGTTTCAGGACATTGCGCAGCGAACTGGCGGCGACATCTATCTGGGTGTCGTGGGACCGGTGCGGACGGGGAAGTCCACGTTCATCAAAAAGTTTATGGAACTGATTGTGCTGCCGGGGATCAACGATGAGTCGGAGCGCGCGCGCACCGTGGATGAATTGCCGCAGAGCGCCGCGGGACGGACCATCATGACGACGGAACCCAAATTTGTGCCTAACCAGGCCGCGCGTATCGCGGTGGCGGAGGGGCTCACCATCGACTGCCGCCTGGTCGACTGCGTCGGCTACACGGTTCAGGGAGCCAGGGGATACGAGGATGACAATGGTCCGCGCATGGTGAGCACGCCGTGGTATGACGACCCCATCGCTTTTCAGGAAGCTGCGGAGATCGGAACGCGCAAGGTTATCGCGGACCATTCGACCATCGGCCTGGTTGTCACGACGGATGGCAGCGTAGCGGAAATACCGCGTGAAAACTACATCGAGGCGGAAGAACGCGTCGTGTCAGAGTTGAAAGAACTGGGGAAACCGTTCGTGATGCTCGTAAATTCCGTGCATCCCTACAGCCCCGACACACAGGCTTTGCGCGCCGCCCTGATGGACAAATACGATATCCCCGTCGTCGCTCTGTCGTGCGCAACCATGGGACAGGAAGACGTCATGGTCGTTTTGAAAGAAGCGCTGTACGAATTCCCCGTGCAGGAAGTCAACGTGAACCTGCCCAGTTGGGTCATGGTTCTTGATCAAGAGCACTGGCTGCGCAGCAGTTACGAGGGCGCCGTGCGCGAGACGATCCAGGACATCAGGCGGTTGCGCGATGTCGACCGGGTGGTGGATCATTTTTCCCAGTTCGAATTCATCTCGCGCGCGGCGCTCGCCGGCGTCGACATGGGGCGCGGCATAGCGGATATTGAACTGGCCGCTCCCGACGAACTGTACGACAGGGTGCTCACGGAAGTTGTGGGTGTCGAGATCCGCGGCAAGGATCACCTGCTGCAGTTGATGAAAGACCTCACATACGCCAAGCGCGAGTACGACAAGGTGGCCGATGCGCTCCGGATGGTGAAGCTGACCGGCTACGGGATCGCGCCGCCCATCCTGGACGAGATGGCGCTTGATGAACCGGAACTGATTCGCCAGGGATCGCGCTTTGGCGTGCGGCTCAAGGCGGTCGCTCCGTCCGTGCACATGATCCGCGTCGACGTGGAATCGGAATTTGCGCCCATCGTCGGGACAGAGCGCCAGAGCGAGGAACTGGTGAAATATCTCATGCAGGATTTCGAGGAGGACCCGCAGAAGATCTGGAACTCGGACATCTTCGGCAAGTCCCTGGCCGCCATCGTGCGTGAAGGAATTTCCGGGAAGCTCTCGATGATGCCGGAAAATGCGCAGTATAAACTCCGCGAGACACTCCAGCGCATCATCAACGAGGGAAGCGGGGGGTTGATCGCCATCATTCTTTAGACTGGCGTCCTGTAGACTGGCGCCTTGGACGTTCGTTCGGCGACAGGGCACCGCATAAAGCAAGTGCGGTAATTTCCGTGGAAATGATGAAAAACCACAATATTCCCTTTCTTTCGGCGCATTTCGCCGTCTGCAAAGAAATGCGTCGATTCGTGGTCGTCCAGTGGCTGTTTTGTGGCGGCGTGGCTGTTTGCGACGGCCGTTTGCGTCGGCCTTGCGCTGTCAGTGCGTAACTGCTATACTATGCACCATTGGATGACGGGATGTAGCGCAGCCTGGTAGCGCGCTACCTTGGGGAGGTAGAGGTCCCGGGTTCGAATCCCGGCATTCCGACCACACGGATCAGCCCGGGGTTCCGGGCTGATTTTTGTATTGGACTCAAGGCGCGGGAGTGATCTTCGTGCAGGAGGATTATATCGTTATTAAGGCGAAGGCTGGCGGCGTTCAGGTGATCGGGCTGACAAGGGGTGCGGAAACGAAATTCAACCACTTGGAGAAACTGGACAAAGGAGACGTGATGGTCTGCCAGTTCACAGAGTACACATCCGCCATCAAAGTGCGCGGTCCGGCGGTGGTCTATACGCAGCACGGCGTCATCGACACGCAGGAATGAACGTTGATCCCCGCTTGGTTCGTGACGGTTGTGTTATAATGAGACGCACGGTTTATGCGATATGATGAACACGGTGTGGCAGGAGATGGGTAGCGTGACTTCCGGTGTGGACAACCTCAGTCTTGAGCGTCGGCTTCGTTTATCAGAGGCGCAGTCCTATGTGGAACGGTTCATGGCGCACGAGATATTGTTGGATGTGCCGCTTCCGGCGAGGGTGTCGAAGCTTCAATTGTTGCTTGGCTCCATCATTCTCTTCAAAGGAGGGGTGGCGGGCCCCATACGGGATCGCATCCTTGCGGCGATGCTGCTCGTCTATCACGGTCTCGCGCTGCACGAGGATATAGCGGAGGATTCTTCTGCCCAGTCCAAGTGCGGGAGGCTGACCATACTGGGCGGGGACTATTACAGCAGTCTGTTTTACCGGCTTTTGGCGGAGGCAGGCAGGATCGATCTCGTGAGCCGCTTTTCGGAGGCTGTGGCGAAGGTGAATGTGGCCAAGACATCTCTGCACCAGTCGAAGAACGACGACTCCTATAAACCGGAACACTATATGTCCGACGTCATGATCGTGCAGGGCGCACTGCTGCACGCTTTGTGCGCGGCGTTCGCGCCGGATTCCGCAACGGAAGCCTTGGTGGATGCGGCACTTCGCGCGGGCGTGTATGACGACGAACTGTGCAAGGCAAATCGGCCGGCGGTCCTTACGCTCGCCAGCGTGCTGCTTGGCAGCGTCGTAACGCCGGACGAGCGACGACAGATATCCCACGTGAGTCCTTTTGTTTCGATCTTGGCGGGCGATAAGCGCGTTGCATCGCTGCATGCAAAATACGGAACGATCGGCCGTTTGTTTCAAGGATTTCGCGATGCTGCGAACCGGGTGCAGACTCTCTCCGTGGAGATGTTCGGCACGGACGGCTGGTTGCAGTTGTCGGCCCTGTTTCAAACGGGCATCGGTCCGGCGCCGAACACCACCCCCGTCGTCGAGGGGAGTTGAGGCGGATGGCACAGGAAAAAGCGCATGCGCAGCCCGATTTTGTGCATGATGTGTTTTCACATATTGCCAAGCGTTACGATGTGATGAACTCTGTGCTCAGTTTCAATGTCCACAAGCTGTGGCGCCGGTTTGCCATGCGCCGGATGCTCGTCTTACAGGATGCGCGTTGCCTTGACGTGGCGACGGGAACGGCTGACTGGGCCATTGCTCTGGCGCGCGAAGCGGGAGCGGGCGGTCATGTCGTGGGACTCGACTTTTGCCGGGAGATGCTTGAGGTGGGAGAGAGAAAGATTGCGCGCGAAGGGCTTGCGGACACGGTGGAACTGGTGCATGGCAATGCGATGGCCCTGCCGTTTGCCGATGATTCATTCGACTTTGCCACGATCGGCTTCGGGCTGCGCAATGTTCCGGATATACAGCATGTCCTGCGAGAAATGGCGCGTGTCGTGAGGCCTGGGGGCATGGTGGTTTCCCTTGAGTTGTCCAAACCGGACTGGAAACCGTTCCGCGCTTTGTACTATGCTTATTTCTATCATATACTGCCTCTGGTGGGGCGGTTGGCGGTTGGTCGCAGCGAGCCGTACCGCTGGTTGCCAGAATCGCTGATTCCTTTTCCGGACCGTCATGGACTGGCCGGGATGTTTGTGGATGCTGGCCTTGAACAAGTCGAGAACCATGCCTTGACAGGTGGCATTTGCGCACTCCATATCGGGAGAAAACCGGGGGTGAAGGATCAGCAAGGGATTGTTTAGGGCAATAACCCTTACGGCGGGTGAATGTGGACAGTGAATGTTTTGGAAATGTATCGCGTGCTGGGACCGGATCTGAATTGTGTGGAAGATACGCTCAGACGTCGGCTTTCCTGCTCTGAGACGGTGTTGCAGGAAGCGGCGTCACAACTCGTGGAGGCTGGCGGGAAACGTCTGCGTCCCGTCTTTGTGCTGCTCGCGGGAGCGTTCGGGAAAAGACGGGATCAATTGGTGACTGTGGCGACGGGACTTGAACTGATTCACATGGCGACACTCGTGCACGATGACGTGATCGACGATTCTGACACAAGGCGCGGCAGTCCTACCGTGCGCAGACGATTCGGGAACCGCATGGCCATGTACGCGGGCGACTACATTTTTGCGCAGGCACTGTCCACGCTGGCCGAGGTCGACAACTCCGAATTGCACCTCGCGTTTTCCAAGGCGCTCGAACTGCTCTGCCTTGGTGAGATGGAACAGATTCGAGACCTGTTTTCGCTCGATCAGCCGATGCGCACCTATCTGCGCCGCATTCGGCGCAAGACTGCGTTTCTTATCGAGATGTCCTGCCTGCTCGGCGCGCTGGCGGCGGAAGCGTCCGTGAAACAGGTTGCCGCCCTGCGCAGGTTTGGCTATTTTTCTGGGATGGCATTCCAGATCAAGGATGACATCCTCGATTTTATCGCCGATGAGCGTGTCCTGGGGAAACCGGTCGGGGGCGATTTGCGCCAGGGCAATATCACGGCGCCGCTTCTGTTCGCCCTGCGGGATCCCGCGTGCGCGGCGGAGTTGAGACAGTTGATCCACCCTGGGATCACAGCGGGCGATGCCGACCGTGCCATCCGGTTAGTGCGCGACAGCGAGGGAATCGCGCGCGCGCAGGAACTGGCGGACCGCTATCTTGCGCGCGCCCGGAGGGCACTGTTTGAGTTGCCCGGCATTCCCGCCCGCGAAGGATTGCTTGCTGTGGCTGAATTCGTCGGTGCGCGCGACAAGTAGGGACTTTATCATGTGTCCGCTAGGGGCCGCGTTGCGCGGCTTTTGTCCGCGGTCCGGGGAGAGCGAGCGGATTTGCGCCGCCAAGCGGCCGCCTGTTACAATGTCGGAGTTTCAGATATACGAAAGGGGAACCGAAATGGAACGGACGTTCATCATGGTGAAACCGGACGGTGTACAGCGGGGATTGATTGGCGAAATTGTTTCGCGTTTTGAGCGTAAAGGGATGAAGATGGTGGGTGGGAAGATGTTGCTGGTTCCGCGTTCCCTTGCGGAACAGCACTATGCGGAGCACAGGGAACGCGCTTTTTTCTCTGAGTTGGTAGAATTCATCACATCCTCGCCGGTTTTCGCCATGGTCTGGGAAGGGACGAATGCCATTGCGACGGCGCGAACAATGATAGGAAAAACCAATCCTGCGGATGCGGCTCCGGGAACGATGCGCGGCGATCTCGCACAGAGCGTGGGCATGAATCTGATTCACGGCAGCGACTCTCCGGACAGTGCCGCGCGGGAAATCGCCCTCTGGTTCAAGCCTGAGGAAATCACGCCATTTGAACAGACGATATCGTGTTGGATTTGACGAGGCGTGCGGATCGGCAGAGGATGTGCCGACCGCGGCGGGGCCATCAACGGATCTGAGGAGAAGCGTCCATGGACGACTATGAGCGCTTCGTGATAGATTTTCGGGCAGCCACGAATATTGATCTGTCACTGTATAAGCGCATGCAGATGGAACGTCGTCTGCGCGCATTGCGGGATCGATACGGGTACGATACGTTTTCGGCGTATTGGACGGATGTTTTGCACAATCCGGAACACATGAACGAACTGATCGACCGTGTGACGATCAATGTGAGTGAGTTCTATCGCAACAGCGACCGCTGGACCTATTTGCAGGATGTGGAGGCGCCGGAATTGTGGCGCAGGCGGAGGCGGTCTCCGCGGCCGCAGCCCCTGCGGTGCTGGAGTGCTGCCTGCAGTACGGGCGAAGAACCGTACACGCTGGCGCTCGTCCTGCAAAACACGGTTCCTCTGGAGGACATTGAAATTCTCGCGACGGACATCGACGCGCGTGCTCTGTCTGTCGCCAGGGAGGGCAGGTACGCGCTTGACACCGTACGCGCCGTTCCTTCCGAAATCAGGCGGCGGTTTTTTGCGCTTGACCCGGCGGACGGGACGGCGAAAATTTCCGCCGCGATCGTTGGCCGGGTGGAATTTCGCAGACACGATCTGTTGCGGGATCCGTACGGCGGTGATTACGATCTGATCGTGTGCCGAAATGTCCTGATCTATTTTACCGAGGATGCCAAGGATGACGTGTTTGCGCGGTTTGCCAAGGCATTGAATCCGGGAGGCGTGCTGTTCGTCGGCAGTACGGAACACATCCCCGATTCGGAGCGATTCGGATTGGTTGCAAGAGCCCCTTATTTTTACCAGCGGCCGGAATAAGCAAAATGGCCTTAGAAAGAATCGCGGCATGGATCGAATCGCGTTGAGATGATGACATGTCCTATGGAATTCTTGAACGAACTGCCCGCGCAACCCCCTCATAGGCGTGAAGTGCCAGACGGTGATCGGATGGCGGCCACACACTGGCGATCATCCGTTCTGCTGTATGAGTGCCTGTTCAAAAGAGGGTAGGTAAGACCCTCGCCGTGCAATTGGACATGGAATCAACCAGATGTGCCGTGGGGCTTTTTACCGGACTTTTCTTGTGAAGCGGATGACGGGACTCGAACCCGCAACATTCAGCTTGGGAAGCTGACGCTCTACCATTGAACTACATCCGCATGTACAGTGTGTACATTATACTTCACAAAGACCGGTACCGCAACTGATCTGGCACGGCACCAGGGCCCACGCATCTTTCTTCCAATTCTTCGACCTTGCCCTGCCTTTCGGCGCAATCATGGTCTCCCTTACCCTGATTCGTGTCTATACGACAGGTTTCGCGGTTTGTGGA
>JAKACR010000110.1 GCA_021821225.1 Bacillota bacterium
GCGGCTCCCGTATCGCGAAGGAAATCCTGCCATTCCGGAAACAGGTAGCCGGATTTGACGACAAGCGTCTGCGCCCGATTCGCCAGGTCCACGCCGAACCGCGTGAGCAGGCGCGGCGACCGCACCGCGAGACGCCTGGCGCAGACAAGCACGCGCACGTTGCCGGCCTGGACAAGCGCGTATTCCCCCGCGTCCCGGTCGCTCCCCGCCGCCAAGACATCAGCCGCAAATGATATTGCGGCGCCTCCCGCAGGATCGATCGAATAGCCGAGCGGCAACCGCACGGTCCGCCCCTGTTGGCCTTGGCAGGCGCGCGCATACGCCGCGTCCACCACAGGAAAAAATACCATGTCGCGGCACTCCATGCGCAAGGCCGCCTGGAGTACGTCCACACGGTCCTCCGTTCCGCCTGCGGTCGGATTGTCTCCCGCGTCGCACAGCACGAGCAACTCGTCCCGCGGCTTGCGCTGCGCGCTTTGCAGCGCGTCTTCCAGCGGCAGGACGGGCATCGACCGGTAGAAATCGGCGCGCATTGCCCATATCCGACGCGCAAGTGTCACCATCTGTTCCGCCAGCGGGCCTTCACGCTCTCCTTCGCGCATCGACGCCAGCAGGGAAGCGGTTCCATACGGATTGTCCGCCCACGGATATCCCTGCAAAACGCTGATGTCCTGCGCGCCGGCCGTGACGGAAAGCCGCTGCGCTTCCTCCATCACGTCCATCATGGGTCGCAATCCCGTCTGGCCGAATTCTCCAGGCAGCAGCAATGGCAGGCGAACGGACACGATTCGGCCGCGCCGGCTTTCCGCCGCCAGCCTGCTCAGCAGGCGCGCGCCGCGCGCCCCCGTCTCCTCCACATCGCGGTGCGGCGCCGTACGGTACGCCGTCACGCCATCCAGCAGCGTCAACACCTCATCGCTGAGTGACGCGTGCAGATCGAGCGTGACCACGAGCGGAACGGTTGGATAGCGCTCCCGGATCGTGCGCACGATGTGCAACTGGGCATCCGCTTCATCCTCCACCGTAGCGCTTCCATGCAACACCCATAGGATGCCGTCCACATCAGGCGCCCGTTCCAGGGCGCGGCACAGTCGATTCATGTACTCCGAAAAAATCGACCGCACCACGACGCCGCCAACGGACCCCCCGGCAAAAACAGCGCAATGCACTTCGACACCCAGTGCTTCCAACGCCCGTTTCGCGCCATGCAATTCTCCGCCGCCGCTCTCCTCAAGCCACTTTGCCAACACAGCGTCGTCATAAAGGGAAAAGTCGTCCCAACTGGTCATTTCCGGCGTAAATGTGTTCGATTCGTGCGCAAATCCACCGATGATGACCCGCGCCATCTTTCATCGCTCCCCAATTTCAACGCATCCGCCAGCCGCACGTGCGGACAGATTCATAATCATGGCCAACACCCGCAGAACTGATCGACAGATAGATAGCCGGTTCGCCACCCCGATTGGAGACGCGGTGCGCGTGTCCGTCCGGAATCACCAGATGCAGTCCGCGCGTCAGCGCGGTCTCCGTTACATCCCCTGTCCGCGTCGCGGTTTCCAGCACCCCTTCTCCAAAATAACCCGCCACAAACTCAGAGCCATCCGGAGCCGTGTGGAAATGCCCCTTTGTATGAAAGTGCTCCGCTCCGATACGCCCCGGATACAGCACTGTGATGGTTGACAGAAGATTGGTCGCCGCAGCGCCGTCTTTCCATGTGTACACTTCATAAATGAGCGGATCACCCGTTTCAGGCGCTTCCCGGAAGTAGTCCTTCATCGCCGACCAGCGACGCGTCTCGCATAAAACAGCATCCCCCGCATCGGCGGCGGCACGCAAACTCGTCAAGTAATCCTCACTGCGGCCGAGCAGTGAAATTCCCGCAATCAACATGGTACATATCCTCCCCGGGCTTACCGCATTTCTACAATAGCATGAAGTTTTTACTCGCGCTCGGCAAACACGGCGTCCTTCGCAGACATGAAAGGCATCCTCGCCATTATAAAGATCTCTTACAGGCGTAACAAGTGAGACGGAGGGGGAGCGGCGAACCGCCGTTCCCCCTCCGTCTCACTGCCGCCAGCTTTCGCACGGATTCTATTCCGCAATGGCGGGAGACAATCAGGACACCTGAGCGCTGAATGTCATGATCCACATGGACCCGGCCACAATGATGATCGTGAAGATGAACGCCAGGGTCAGGCTGAACCCTTGATAGGCCGGGCCTTCATCCGTTTCCGTCACATGCATGAAGAAGAACAACTGGACAAAAATCTGCATCACGGCCAGACCCAGAATCACAAACAGGATGACGCCGAGCGGAGCTCCGCTGTGCAGGCCCACGAACAGCGCGACCGCCGTGAGAATGAGCGATATGACAAAACCGATCACATTGTGCCAAGGGAATCCGTCATGGCCATTGCGCCGGACGGGCGGCTTTGTTTGCGGTTCACTCCCGTGCGCCGGATCGTGCGCGATCGACATCTTACCTCACCACCCCTGTCATGTACACCACCGTGAAAATGAAGACCCACACCACGTCAAGAAAATGCCAGTACAGCCCGACGATGAACACCTTGCGCGCGGTGACAGGCGTGATGCCCTTGCGCAGCAGTTGCACAATGATACCGATCATCCAGATGATGCCAAGCGAAACGTGCGAACCGTGCGTGCCGACCAGCGTGAAGAAGGCGGACAGAAAGGCGCTGTGTTGCATCGTCGCGCCCTCCGCCGCATAACGGATGAACTCGCTGATCTCCAGCCCCACGAAAGACATCCCGAGGATGACCGTGACAATGAGCCACCCGACAAGCCCTTTGAGGTGCCCGCGCCGCATTTCGTACGTAGCGAGCCCGCCGGTGAAACTGCTGGTCAACAGAATGAACGTCTCGGCCACAAAGCCCGGAATATCGAACAACTGTGCGCCGGTCGGCCCGCCGTTGGTATGCGTCCGCAACACGATGAACGTCGCGAACAGACACGCGAACAGGATCATGTCGGTGGCGAGAAACACCCAGAACCCGAAGATCTTCAGCGCGTCGTCCTTATGGGTGTACTCCAGCGGGCGCTCATCGGTCACAGGGTGTACGGAATGCTCAATCACAGCCGCCATTTACTGCAACCTCCCCAATGAAGATTCCACGTGGATGACCTCGTCCACCGGCACGTAGTAATCGGAATCGTATTCAAACGAGCGCAGGATCAAGAGCACGGCGATCGCCGCCAACCCCGCGGCCCCAAGATAGTACCAGCCGAAGACGAAACTGAAACCCATGCCGAAAAAGGTGACTCCGAGCACAAACGGTCGGTATGAGTTTTTCGGCATGTGGATGGGCTGCAGGCGGTTTGCGACAGGCTTGAGCGCATCCGTCGTGCCGCGCTGCTTCATGACCCACCACTGATCGCGATCCGTGACCTGCGGAATCTCGGCAAAGTTGTAGTGCGGTGCGGGCGACGGCAGCGACCATTCGAGCGTGCGGCCGTCCCACGGATCGCCTGTCAGATCGCGCTGGCCATGCTTGATGCTGTACACGATCTGCGCGACGATGAACAGAAATCCGATGCCCATGAGAAAGGCGCCAATTGTCGAGATGAAATTGAGCGACGTCCAGCCCATCCCCGCAGGATAGGTGTACATCCGCCTCTGCATGCCCATGAACCCGAGCGCGTACTGCGGCATGAAACACACGTAAAAACCGATGTTGAAAAACCAGAAGGCCCACTTGCCCAGCCGTTCATCCAGCATGAACCCAAACATCTTGGGCCACCAGTAGTACATGCCGGCCAACATCCCGAACACCACGCCGCCGATCAGCATCTGATGAAAGTGGGCGACGAGGAAATAGCTGTTGTGGTACTGGTAGTCGGCCGGCGCCACCGCCAGCATGACGCCAGTCGCACCGCCGATCGTGAAACAGGGAACGAAGGCGAGCGTCCATAACATGGGCAGGTTCATGCGTATTCGCCCGCGAAACATGGTGAACACCCAGTTGAACACCTTGACGCCCGTCGGTATCGCGATAGCCATGGAGGCGACGGCGAAAAACGAGTTGACGCCGGGGCCCGCGCCCATGGTAAAGAAGTGGTGAGCCCAGACCAGATAGCTGATCACACTGATGACGAGCAGACTGGCAACCATCGTGTTGTAACCGAAAATCGTCTTGCGTGCAAACGTCGCGACGACTTCGGAATAAATGCCGAAGGCAGGTAAGATGACGATGTACACCTCCGGATGACCCCAGATCCAGAACAGGTTGATGTACATCATCGGATTGCCGCCGGCCCCGATTGTGAAAAAGTGTGAGCCCGCGATGCGGTCGAGCAGGACAAGCGCCAGCGCGACGGTGAGCGCGGGAAAAGCGAAGATGATCAAGATGCTCGCAGCAAGGATCGACCAGGAGAACAGCGGAATTTTCATCATGCTCATGCCCGGCGCACGCATCTTCAGGATCGTGACGAGGAAGTTGATCCCCGTCGCCATGCTGCCGATGCCGGTGATCTGCAGGGCGAGCAGGTAGTAGTTCTCCCCGACGCCGGGATTGAACTGCAGTTCCGACAGCGGAGGATAGCTGGTCCAGCCCGCGTTTGGCGAACCGCCGATGACAAAAGACAGATTGAGCAGCAGCGCGGCAAAGAAGAACAACCAGAAGCTGATCGCGTTCAGATAGGGAAACGCGACATCGCGCGCGCCGATCTGCAACGGCACGACCACGTTCATCATGCCAAAGATGAACGGCATCGCCATGAACAGGATCATGATCGTGCCGTGCGTGGTGAAGATCTGGTCATAGTGGTTGGCGGTCAGGAAATGCTCGTTTGGCAGGGCGAGCTGCGTGCGCATGAGCAGCGCGTCGACGCCGCCGCGAAACAGCATCAAGAGTGCGGCGATTATATACATGATGCCGATTTTCTTGTGGTCGACGGTCGTCAGCCACTCGCGCCACAGCCAGCCCCATTTTTTATAGCGTGTCAGCACGAAGACGATCGCGGCCGAAACCAGCACGATCGATACGTCCGCGCCGTAGATCAAGGGGCCGCCGTTGGTAACAAAAAAGTGAGGCGCCCAGTTGGCCAGTGCTTGAAGCATGTGTCTCCCTCCTTCGCTTGTTCAGTGGGTCTTTGCGGACGAATTTGCAGTTCCCCCGCTCATGGCGCCTCCCCCGTGCAGCGACTGCATCGTCTGCATGGTGGCGGCCATGTATTTGCCGCCGTCATTCATGACCGTGTTGTAGAACGTCCCGGCCGGGTAGGATGAAAACGACATATTGTGAACGATACTGGGATGCACGAGTTGTCGATATCCCGCAGAGGTCAACCCCGGAGCGGTGTGCTTCACGTTCTGGACCCACGCGTCAAACTGCGCCTGTGGCTTGGCAATCACATGGAACGTCGTATCGGCAAACCCGCGGCCCGTGAAGTTGGCCCCGTGCCCGTAGTAGTCGCCGACCTGGTTGGCCTGCAGCCACAAACGCATCGCCATGCCGGGCATCGCATACTCCTGGCCGCCGAGTTGCGGCACCCAGAAAGAATTCATGGGCGCGTTCGAGGTAAGGATGAACTGCACAGGAACACCGGTCGGAATCGTGAGATAATTGACCGTCGCGATGTGCTGGCCAGGGTACTCAAATAGCCACTTCCAGTCCAGCGAGACCACCTCGACGGTGAGCGGCTTGGCATTGGCCTCCGGCGGCCTCGTCAGCGCGTACGTCGTGCGGACGGTGAAGAATCCGAGCACCCCGATAATCAGGATGGGAATGCTCCACCAGACGATCTCCAGAGCCCGGCTGTCCCCCCAATCTGGTTTATAGGGAGCCCGGTTGCCCGGCTTGTCGCGATAACGGACAACGATAAAGGCAAGCAGGCCCATCACCGGTACGATGACAATCAAAATGAGAACGACAGACAGCTCGATGAGATGAAGTTCCTTGAGACCGACAGGTCCCGCCGGGTGCAGGACCGGATACTTCTGCCCGCATCCCGACAACAGGAAGATCGCCGCAACGGCCGTCAACATGAAACCGACAAAACGCCTGCGTGGAGTTCTGGACTCCATGATGGCAACTCCCTTCTGTGAAAATAACAGACAGCCAAGATTCTCGTTCACGATGATGTATATCACAAAAAGAAATTGCTGCGGTTGATGTTGCCGACAGTTCATGAATCAGCGAGTTTATAGACATAAAGAATTAAGCAAAATGACGCAATGATGGTATTGCACCCTAGTCTAATATGTGTATATGGATAGTCTATCTATTCTAGTCTAAAACCACGGGACGACGTGGTCTTGAATGCTCACGCGCCCCCTCTTCAGGGACCATGGCAAAAACCACAGCCACCTCTTTCAACAGGCCAGGCGGCAACCCCTTGCCCATCGCGGGTTTGGCGCCATGGGCAAGGTTCGCTGGGCCGGTGTCCTGCCCTATGCCCGGCGAGTTTGGCGAAGCGGTGTCCGGGCAAAGGGTATAGGGCCTGACACCGGCTGACAGGAGGAGTTTTCAGGATGGATCGCGCGAAGCAAAGGGACGGTCAAGCGGACCGGCGCGAAAGAGGCCACTGGATGAGAAAATACCATGCACCGAGAGCCGCCAGCGAACCTCCCGCCGCGAGCAGTCCCAGAGCCGTTTTGTCGCTGCTGCCCGCGTCGAGCCACAGAAACGATACGGCCATGGCTGCCGCCCCAAGCAGAGAGACGATCCCCTGCCAGTAGGACAGCCGTTCGGACAGCGCGCGCCTGCGCAGGATGAAGGGGAAAAATGTGTAACCGACACCGTAAACAAGCGAGGTGATCCAACCGAGGAACAGCATGTGCAGCGCGGCGAGTGAAAGCGGGTCAAGTCCGATCGCAAGCAATGCGCCGAGGATGGCCGCAAATCCCCAGCCGCCGTGCCAGCACAGTGACACGGCGCGCGGCAGCCCCTTGACAGCCTGTTTCAAGCCGGGCAGATAAAGCGCGGCGTGAAACGCGACCGCCACGCCCAGAATGCGCACGCCAAGCTCCGCGACAAAGGACGGCCAGGGCGACAGCGCGATCAGGGCCAGTCCGGCCAGCCAGAGCGCTTGACCCAGTTGCGCCTGCCTCCGCCCGACGACCGTGCGATCGGCAAAACGCGGAATCAGGTGAAGCGCCACAGCCAAGACCGTGCCGAGGATCCATCCGTAATAGACGAGCATGCGATCCTTGCCGTGGATCGTGTAAGCGGTCACGGCGGGATCCAGCGCGTGAATAAAAACCCACACACTGGCGAACAGATAGATCAAGAGTGCGATCATGGTGCCGCGCTGCGCGATCCGGTCCGTCTCCCGCAATTCCTGTGACCGGCCGAAAAAACGCCGGTCCAGTTCGTGCGGCCAATCGGACTCGCGGATACCCGCCAAAGCGGCGTGCCCGCCTTTCTTGCCGTGACGGGCGACGACCGCCGTCGCGATGTTGAAGGTGAACACGACAGGCGCGAGCGCCTGGAAGAACAGCCCGATGCGCGTCAATTCATGCGACGCGACAAGCGGCGCCAAGCCGATCAGCACCACGCCAAGTTCCGCGACAAAAAGTTGCGCCCAGCCGATCACCGGCCAGGGAGGGCGCAGATTGGCAAACAGCGTCAGCACCGCGTACGTCATGCCGTAGATCAGAATCGTGAGCCAGCCGAACGGGTTCAGTTCACCATGCACAGAGGAGAGAAGAGGCCACAGAGCGGGCACCGTCGCCATCGAAACACCCAGAAACACTCCGATGGAGAAGTTTGCAAACGCCGCTACGATGTACGCGCGGGGCAAGGAACCAGCGGCAGCCGCCCATGATGACCGCCCCGAATCAGACGGGACGGATGTGCTTTCTCCCTCCGGCATCGGCTTATGCCCCCTTTCGGGTGATGGCCACCTTCCAGTTGGAAGGGCCCTGCTCAAGGTAATTCCACGAGAATTCACCGGAACGTTCCGCTTCAAACTGATAGCGCAGCGGAACCGGATCGTGATCATTGCTGATGACCATGGTCAGACCTGGCGCAAGCGTCTCGAAAACAGCGAAGATCGCGGCATGTTTGAAGCGCGCCGGGTACTGCGTGACATCAAGAATGGCCGCATAGCCTTCCAAACTGCACCCCTCCTTCGCCAAACGACCTGTCAGGACAAACGATCTGTCAGAACCATTATGGCGCGTACCACCGCAAAATCGTGTGCGCTTGATCACAAAAAAGGAGCGGGTCGGGAAGCCCTACTCCGCCACGCTGGTCAGAAGTTGCTTCGAAATCCAGATCCCTTCCGCGTCAAAATCGATCTTCCCCTGCCTGCGCAGATCATTGAGCACGCGATTCACGGTCTCCCTCGTTGTGCCGATCATGCTTGCCAATTCGCGGTTGGTCACGCGAAAGGCCAATGCGCGCCCATCCTCCTTGACATCGCCGTAGCGCAGGGCGAGATGCACAAGCGTG
>JAKACR010000111.1 GCA_021821225.1 Bacillota bacterium
GCAAGGTTCGCTGGGCCGGTACCATGCCCTATGCCCGGCGAGTTTAGTGCCATAAGCAAGGCTTGCTGGGCCGCCCGTATCCCTTTGCTCGTCGCGAGTTTAGCGATAGCGGTGTCCGAGCAGGAGCAGAGGGATACGGGCGGCTGGCACAAGACCATTTCCGAAGATAGTTTATCACAGAGCCACGCATTGCGCGCAGTGGAGTTTTTCGGCAAAGCGCGTTACATTGATGAGGAGCGCCGCAGGATCGGCGAATTTTCACTCTGCCAGGGGGACTGTGATAAAGTCCCCTGTGCAGGTATCATGATCCTACATATAGTGTTTGGAACTTTAACCGAACACTATATGCACCGCAGTGTGCCTGACGAAATCTGGATTATCACATATCCCCAAGGAGGTATACGCATGGAAAAAATCAAGGAACGAAAAGACATTTCTGAGCAGTACCAGTGGGATCTAGCCTCCATGTTCACGTCGGACGCGGACTGGGAAACGGCGTTCACAGCCGCCCAGTCCACCATCGCACAGGATCCGTTTGCGGACATCCGGGGCAAGCTTGCGGTTGGACCGCAGTACGTTGCGGCGTATTTCCGCCAATCCGGCGACCTGCAGCTTGACGTTGAAAAACTGTACATATACGCCCATACGAAAAGTGACCAGGACACGCGTGAAGCGCTTTACCAGGGCATGTACAGCCGCGCGCACACCCTGATCTCCATGTACAGTGAATCCGCCAGCTTTTTCGAGCCGGAATTGCTGGCGATGCCGGCGGACACGCTCGCTTCCTACCTTGAATATGCCGAACTGCAGGAGTACAGGCACGCGCTGGAAGACATCATGCGCTGGAAGCCCCATGTCCTGTCCGGTGAAACGGAGGCGGCTCTGGCCGCGCTGCAGGACCCCCTGTCCGGCGTCTCCCAGGCATATTCGCAATTAACGAACGCCGATTTTGTCCACGGCTCTTTCACGGTGGACGGCGTGGAGTACATCGTCACAAACGGCCGCTACGGACTGTTGCTGGAGCACCGCGACAGGCGCGTGCGGCAGGCGGCGTACGAAAAACTGATGGACACCTATGTCGCGCACAGGAACGTGCTCGGTTCCCTTTATGCGGCCAGCGTCAAAAAGGATGTCACGATGGCCCGCCTGCGGTCGTTCCCCAGCGCGCGCGAGTCCGCGCTGTTCCAGTACAACATCCCGTCCGACGTGTACAGCGCGCTGATCGACGGCGTCCACTCGCAGATCGACCGGGTAAGGCGCTATACCGAAGTGCGCCGCAGGGCGCTCGGCCTGGAGCACGTCGCGCCGTGGGACCGTTATGTCCCCCTGGTGGAAACCGCCGACGTAAAATACACGTTTGAAGAAGGCATGGCGCTGATCAAAGTAGGCTTACGCCCGCTTGGCGATGAGTACGCGGCCATCCTGGACAGAGCCGTGCAAGAGCGATGGATTGACGTGTATGAAAATGAGGGCAAGCGCAGCGGCGCCTATTCGACCGGATCTTACAAGACCAAGCCGTTCATCCTGATGAGCTTCCAGGGCAACTATGACAGCGTCTCCACACTCGCTCACGAACTGGGGCACAGTGTGCATTCGTATCTGTCAAACAAAACACAACCGCCGCAATACGCGGGATACTCCATTTTTCTCGCGGAAATCGCGAGCACCGTGAACGAGACACTGTTGCTCCGCCATCTTCTGTCCACGACCGAAGACCCCGCATGGCGCGCCAAACTGATCAACGAGCAACTGGACAAACTCAGCGGGACGATCATCCGGCAGACCCAGTTCGCCGAATTCGAGTCCATCACGCACGACATGTCCGAGCGCGGCGAAGCGCTCACTCCGGATTCGCTGGCGAATGTCTTTGGCAAGCTCAGCACGTTCTATGCGGGAGACGCCGCAACGGACGACGAGCGGATGAAATTCGGCTGGTCACGCATCCCGCATTTCTATCGGGCGTTCTACGTCTATCAGTACGCGACGGGACTCAGCGCCGCGCTCGCCTTCGCCGACCGCATTCTCTCTGAAGGGACGCCCGCGGTGCAACGATATCTTGATTTTCTGCGCAGTGGTTCAAAAGCCGATCCGCTCGTCATCCTGAAAAACGCTGGCGTGGACATCACCGATCCGGCCGTGGTGGGCGGCGCGTTGAAGTTGTTTGGCGAACTAGTGGATGAATTGGAACAGGAACTTGTCCAAAAATAGAGTTCGGCGTATATTCACAGTATGAGCAAAGTGCCGAACGTCCCGGTTTCCGGACACGCGCGCGAACACCTGCTGACCGTCGCCGCGCGTCTGTTTGCCAACAAGGGGTACGCCGCTGTAAATGTGACCGCCATCGCGCGCGCCGCTGGTGTCACGACCGGCGCCCTGTACCATCACTTCAACTCCAAAGCCGGCCTGTACCAAGCCGTGCGGCTCGACCTGGAGGAGCGCATCGTCGCATGCATGGAGGAAGCCGCCGTCACGCGCCACAAGCTGCGTCCGGCGGCGCGCGCGGCACTTCACGCGGGACTGGAAACCTGCCACAACCTGAATGCCAGTCGCATCGTCAGTGAACCATTGCCAGAAACCTCCCCGGATGCGATAGGCGATTTTTTCCTGCGTCTGTGCGGCCCGGAACGGGCGGCGCGGGCGGTGCTGCTCACGATGCTCTTTCGCTCCTCGCTCGCCATCCTCAACCGCGGCCAGACGCTGGAACAGGCGCGTTCCGCGCTGGAATGGCTGCTGTGACGCCACTCCGTCTTCGCGCGCGCATCCATGCATGAGATATCCAAAAGGGCACACAATAATCGTGGGTTGAACATGAGTCGATTGGACATATGGCAATCCAAATTGTGGAATGCACAACGTCCCCGATCCTTTCCTGACAACCTCAACAGAAGACGGAGGTGTAAAGTCGTGCCGCTTATTCCCTATGATCCGTTCCAGACGATTCGCCGCGAATTTGGCGCGTGGCCGGTATTATCCCGCGTTTTTGACGATGACTGGGGTCTTGCTCGGGGTATGCCGCGCGTAGACGTGCGGGAAACGGCGACGGATGTCGTCGTGCACGCTGAAATTCCGGGGCTTGAGAGCAAGGAGGACGTGCAAATCACGGTTCACGACCGCCATCTCCACCTGAGCGGCCGCATTGCGCGGACTGAGCAGGAACAAGAGGGGAACGTGCATCGCACAGAGCGCTTTTTTGGCCAGTTTTCCCGCGTCATTCCGTTGCCTGCGGCAGTCGACGACAACGGGGCGCAGGCGTCGTATCACAACGGCATTCTTGAAGTGCGCCTGCCCAAAACCGCGCGGGAAATCGGCCATAACATCGACGTGCAATTCCACTGATGTCATTGTGCTGATAAGGACCCATCGGTTTATCCCATGTCCCCTTGGGGACATGGGATAAACCACATTTCGGCAGGCGCCAAAAAACCGCACCGTCTCTCAACGAGCGGCAAACTCGCTGCAGACTGCGGCCAGCCGGCGCGTCGCGGCCTCCGGATCAGGAGCGTCCATCACGGCACTGATCACGGCTAGGCCAGTGGCGCCGGCCTGGAGCACAGGGCCCGCGTTCTCGGGCGAGATCCCGCCGATGCCGACGACGGGGATGCGCACCAGACGGGCGATCTCCGCCAGTCCGGTAAGTCCGGCGCGGCCCGCATCCCCCTTTGACCGGGTATGGTACACTGCGCCCACGCCAAGATAATCCGCCCCATCCTCTTCCGCCCGCAGCGCCTCCGCCGTTGTCTCGGTCGACACCCCGATAATGCGATCGCCGAGCAATCGCCTCGCGTCCTTGCAAGAAATGTCATCCTGGCCAACGTGCACGCCGTCCGCGTCCACGATCTGCGCCACGTCCACCCGATCGTTCACGAAAAACAGCAGGCCCGCCTCGCGCGTGAAGTCGCGCAGCGCACGGGCAAAAGCAACGAACTCACGCCCCTGTTGCGACTTGCGCCGCAATTGCACGGCCGTCGCCCCGCCTTGCGCCGCCGCCGCCAACACGCGCAACAAGTCCGGTAAATCGTCCCTTTCGTCGGTGACCACATAGACCTGCAGACGTTGCGCGAGCGTCTGCCGTTTTGCGATTGACGGTCCCATCCCCATTTTGAACTCCGCCTCTCAAAGTGGCCTCCATCCGCCGCCATCCCACAGGTACGACTCGCCGGCCTGCAATGTGCCGCACGCCCGGTTGTGCGCCGGCGCGGAATGGTCAAGCGGGCCGGCGCCCTCTCCCACATCCCAGTCGGTCGCGCGCTCCACCGCCTGTTGCACGAACGCCCTCGCGCACCCGGCGGCCGCGAGCAGGGGCATGCCAAGCGCCAAGCACGCGGCGATCGCGGACGCGTAGGTGCATCCGGTGCCGTGCGTGTTGCGCGTCGCGATGCGCGGCGCGGCCAGCGCCGTGACAGTCCGCCCTTCAAACAGAAGGTCCACGGACAATCGCTCGTCCGCCCATCCCGCGGTTCCATGCCCTCCCTTGAGCAGGACGGCCCCCGCTCCGGCCGCCAGGAAATCCGCCGCCGCCCGTTCGCCATCTTCTCGGGTGACAACAGGATACCCGCACAAATGCGCTGCTTCCTCAAGGTTCGGCATGACGACGAATGAGAGGGGGACCAATTCGCCCATCACGACCTCGACAGCGTCCGGATCAAGCAACAAACCGCCTTTGGACGCCGCCATGACGGGATCCATCACCAGGGGCGGCATTCCGTTCTCGCGCAACACGGCCGAAACGGCGTACACCGTCTCAGCCGCGCCGAGCATCCCCGTCTTCACGACATCCGCGCCGATGTCAGAAAGCACCGCGCGCATTTGCGCCGCGACCAACTGCGCCCCCGCGTACGCGACTTCCTGCACGCCCCGGGTATCCTGCACCGTCAGTGCCGTCACCGCGCAGGCGCCGTACACTCCGTGCGCCGCCAGCGTTTTCAGATCCGCCTGGATGCCCGCTCCGCCACCGCTGTCAGAACCCGCAACGGTCAGAACGCGGGCAATGCGGCCAGTCGGTGTCCTGTTCATAGGCGCCCTCATTCCGTCGCGTATTTCCTCGCTACTCAACGCGCGCGACAGGCGCGCCCCGACCCCCGACGATGCGGGCGACAGGCCACACCCGCCGGACAGGAAGGACAATCCAGGCGGCGAGAAACGCCTTAACCGCATCGACGGGCAGATATGGATAGCAGCCCAAGGCCATCGCCCTGGCGAGTCCCAGGTGGGCCACGCGCGCCAGCCACGGCACTCCCGCGACGTACAGAATGAGCGAACCGCCGATTTCCAGCACGACAAACGTGGCGATGAACGACCCGACCGACTTCCCTCTGATCCGCGATACACCAAGTCCGATCAACCACGCGGCAACGGGATACATCCAGACGAAGCCTCCCGTCGCGCCGAACAGCAGCGCCATGCCGCCTGTTCCGTGCAGCAGCGGAAGTCCCAAGGCGAGCAGCACGATCAACAGCAGCATGCTGAACAGGCCGTACACAGGCCCGAGCAGCGCTCCCGCGAGCATCACCATGAGATTTTCAAGCGAGATCGGCACAGGAGTGAAGCCAAGCGTCACGTTGAACAGACTGGACACCGACATAAGCGCGGTGAACAGCGCGCTGAACGCCAGCCCCCGTACGGAAATACCGCGGACCATTGCCATAACCCCTTTGGATTTGCTAGTTTTATCTCATTGATCATAGCACAGCCGCACCGCTTTGAGAACTCGAAACCCATCTTTTGTATGTCCATTTCCATGTCCTCACTATTCCGGAGGTCGAACTTTTGGGGGCCAATCAGTTGGGGGCCAACCGCAGTGAATTGGACGCTGTCGCACGTCCGCATGCTGTTCATCGGTTCCCGCTGCTGCTAAACGGTGTGTCTGTTGTGTTCCCGGACAGCCAGGACGGGTTGGCGGAAGGCGAGCGGACAGTCCTTGGCGACATCACGCTGAGAGTGCAGCGTGGAGAGTGGTTGGCCGTCGTCGGGCCGAACGGCAGCGGCAAGAGCGTTCTCGCGCGCGTGATGGGCGGGTTGTGCGCCGTATCCCGCGGCACCGTGCAACACACCGGACGGACAGCCATCGTGTTTCAAAACCCCGATGCGCAAATCATCGGCGACACCGTGCGCGAGGATGTCTGTTTTGCCTTGGAGATGAATGCAATTCCGGAACCGGAGACGCTCGGCCGGCTTCACATGGCCCTGTCCGCTGTCGGACTGACGGCCTTGGCCGACGATGCGACAGAACACCTCTCAGGGGGGCAAAAACAACTGCTCGCAAGCGCCGCCGCCGTGGCCCTTTTGCCGGATGTCGCCATCTTTGACGAAGCCACGTCAATGCTCGATCCGGCCGCGCGGGAGCGCGTGACGGCCGTTGCGCGGCGCCTGCACCGACGGGGAGCGGCGATTGTGTGGGTGACGCAGTGGCTGGAGGAACTCGCCTTGGCGGATCGCGTCATTGCGCTGGCGAATGGCCGCATTGTCCACGACGGCACACCTGCCGCGTTTTTCTACGGCGATCCCGCCGAAACGGAGGAATCGCCCTGCGACAGGCTGGGATTCGCGCCGCCGTTTGTCGTGCAAACGGCGCGCGAACTGTTCACACGCTGCGGACCGTTGCCGATCTGGCCGCTCACGCCGGAAGAACTCGCGCACTGCGTGGCGGAGTTATGAACCTCTTACTGAAAGATGTCCGCGTGACCGCCGCCGCGTCAACACGCGCGCTGCTCGACAGAATCACATGCCTGTTCGCGCACGGCGAAACCACCCTGCTGATTGGCCGGACTGGCGCCGGCAAGTCCACCCTGCTCGACCTGCTTGCCGGCTTGCGAACACCGAATGCCGGACAGATCCTGCTGGAAAATGACGGCGCGTTCCGTGTCGCTTCTGCGCGCGACCTGCGCAATCTCACCACACTGTCCTTCCAATCGCCCGAAGAACAGTTGTTCGCTTCCGAGGTTCGGGGAGAATTGTCCTATACGTTACGGCCATTTCGCCTGACCGCAGCCGAACGGCACCGGCGAATGACATCCGCTCTGGCGCGCGCAGGACTCTCGCCCGCATGGCTCGCGCGCAATCCTTTGTTGCAGAGCACCGGGCAAAAACGGCGCATCGCCTTAGCGTGCGCCTTTGCACCGCTCACGCCGTGGCTGTTGCTCGACGAACCGACAGCCGGGCTCGACCCGGCCGCCCGCGCGGCATTCGTACGCCATTTTGAAGCATGGCGGGATGGCGCGGGCGATGGGGCGGGCTGTGGCGCGATCATCGCCACGCACGATCTGTCAGCCATGCTTCCTGTTGCAGACCGCGTCATCATCCTCAAGCAGGGCCGCATCGCGGCAGATTGCAGCCCAGATCAGTTGCGCGCCGACCCTGCGCCACTGCAGGCGGCGGGTGTCGGGCTGCCGCCTGAATTCGCCGCGCGCCGCCTGCTCTGCGCGCTGGGAGTTCAATTGTCTATGCAGGACGATCCCGCGACATGGGCGGACGCCATCTTTCGCCGGACCGCTTCGCAACCCGCCGGCCAGCCGCCTGCTCTGGATGCGGCGCGCGGCGCGTCCTCCGCCGATGATACGCCCGCCGCGTCCGATGGCGACATGCAGCCCGGCGCAGGCATGATCGCCACATCCGACGGCGACATGCAGCCCGGCAGCTTCACGCTATCCGACGGCGTCGCGCCTCGTGCGTCGTACGCGGTGCGACGCACCGTCCGGACGCTCGACATCCGCGCCAGATGGCTCGCCTACCTGCTGCTCACGGCAGGCGCGCTGCTGCAGCAGACATGGATCGGCGCGCTTGCGGCCGCGCTGGCGAGTTTTGCGCTGATGTCCTACATCCGCGTTCCCTGGCGCCCGCTCTGGCTAACCGCGCGCGCCTATCTGCCGTTCATCCTGCTCGCCGCCCTGATTGCCGGTCTGCAGTTCGGTCCGGCGCCGGCCGGTCGCCTGCCTGTGCATTTCACGCAAGCGCCCGCGCTGAGGACGGCGCGCCAACTGTCCATCATTTTGCTCGCCCTGCTGTGGGCCCGCGTTTTGACCATCGTCGCGCCGCCCGGCGAATTGCGCCGCGGCCTGTCGGAAGTGGCGGCCACCCTGCCCGCCGGCCGCCGGCAGGCGATGATCGTCGCCTTCGGCGCGGGGCTGGTCCTGCGCCTGATGACGCAGATCCTGCGCGAATGGCGGCGCTTCTCCCGCATCGTGCGCGCGCGCGGCAAGTCATCCGCCAAAGAGGGGAAAATCGCGCTGCGCGACGCGCCGGCCCTCATCATACCGCTGATTCTCGCCATGCTGCAGCACACCGAGGACATGGCGCTCGCGATCGAGGCGCGCGGCTGTCGCACGATCGGCGCAGACCCGGTCGCCAGGCAGGCGGCGCGGCCGCTGCGACGGCGCGATCTGGCGGCTG
>JAKACR010000112.1 GCA_021821225.1 Bacillota bacterium
GGATGAAACGTGTCATAAAAAGCCGCGGAGCAACGCTCGGCATGGATATCGACGGAGAACTGGTGTTGTGCGAGGCTGTGCGGCAGCCGGCGTTCGTGTGCAGGCAAGCGGCGATTGTCCGCCCCTCTGGCGCCGGCGCGGGCCAGGAAGGCGACCTGCTGCTTGAGGAACATGTCCGGCGCTATGCGGGAGCTCTGCGCGAAACGGTGGAGCGCTGTGGTTGGCGCGGTTGCCGCATCGCCCTGGCGGCGCCGCTGGAACACCTCGTGCTGCGCCACGTCACGCTGCCGCGCATGCCCGAACGCGCCTTGCGCGCGGTGCTGAAAGTCGAACTGGAAAGGCGGATCCACCTTCCATTCGACGACCCGGTGTACGACTTTCACGTGGAGCGGGGGACCGCGGACGCCTCTTCAGAGATGAACGTCATCGTGGTCGCGGCGCCCCGCCAGGAGATCATGCCGTGGGTGCGGCTGTGTGCGGCGGCCGGTCTGCGGCCTGTCGCGGTGGAACCGTCTCTGCTTGGCATGGTCCGCGTCCTGGCGCGCGAGGAGAGCGAGCAGGATGATGTCGACGTGCTCGTGAGTCTCGGATTGGGCGGTGTCGCACTTGGCGTGCTGCAGGGCGACGATCTCGTTTTCATGCGCCACATCGCCGTCCGGCCTGACGACTACGCAAACGGAGCGGCAGGAGCGCGCGCGGCGGCGGACGCTTACGCGACGGATGTCGGGTATGAGCTCGACCGTTCGCTGTCGTTTATCCAATACAATTTTCTCAAAGAAAGACAGACGGTGCGCGGCGTGACTCTGCTGGACAAGGTCGGCATGGCGAGGCGAGTCGCCTCCATACTCGGCGAAAGGGTGGACTATCCGGTCAATCTGGCGAAATTGGCATTTATCATGGAGAAACCGCGCAAAGAAACCCCTTCGTCGTCCGACGCCGAACTGACCATCGATCCAATCGCCGAACTGACCGCAGCACAATCCGGCGTGGCGGTCGGACTGGCGATCCGGGAGGTGGCGCCGTGAGGATCAATCTTTTGCCGCCTGTTCCACCGCTCGTGCGCATCCGCATATGGGTCGTCACATTGATTTCCGCATTGCTCCTGCTCACATGCGCCCTGCTCGGCGCATCCTGGTACATTTCCGTACAGGAGACCGGCGCACAGCGTTTTTTGCTGTCTGAACAGCAATTGGCCCTACGGGCGCTGTCCGCCAAGTGGTCGGCGGTGCAAAAATCGCTTGGACAGGCCACGCTGGCCCGTCAGGCGCAAGCGTTCGCGGCATCCCAGGCGCGTCCGTCGCGCGGGCTTTTGGCGCTGTTCGCCGTTGTGGCGCCGGACGCGCGGGTGAACAACATTTCCTACGCAAAGGGCGTCCTGACGGGAACGATCACCGCCCCCACGCTGTCTATCGCCGCGACGACCATTGCGCGCCTGCAGACAGGCGGGGTCTTTCGCGGCGTCACGGTGCACTCGGTGTCGCTTGGAAGCGGCTCTGCCGTACAAATCGCCTTTGCGGCAGAATTGCCCGGCGGGGCGCGGGCGGGTGGCAACTGATGTGGGATGAGGGGATGGGGCGGGTCAGGCGATTCCGGCGCGAGATCGCAATCGTGGCGCTGTTGCTCCTCTCCGCCGGAACACTTTATGGCGCGCGGGCCGCGAACGGCGCCGCGCTGACTGATTTGAAAAATCAGGCGCAGTCCAACCAAGCGCAGATTCAACAGCTCACATCGTCGCTCGCGCGCGTTCCGCATATATCCCCGGCACAGCGCCGGCAAGTCGCGCGGATGCTCCCAGCGCGGCTGGATATCCCGCATATCCTGCAGCACGTAAGCCAGTTGGCCAGTTTTGCCTCGGTCCATGTGCAGTCGTTTCAATGGACGCCTGCCAGTGCGCAAGGCGGCGCGGTGGCGGGCAATCCGGACCTGCGGGCGTACCCGGTGGACGTGACGGTGACAGGCGGCCAAACCCAGATTCTCGCTTTTATCAGGGGACTGGAGAACGATTCCCAACTGACCACCGTGAACAGGATTGTGATCACCAATGCCGCCAATGCCGGCCAGATGACGGCCAGCATCTCGTACTCGCTCTACATCAATCCGGGAGAAACAGGATGAAGTCAGCCTGGCAGGCGATCTGATTCCGGAGATGGCGTTTGCGGCTTTGGTCAAACGTGATAGCTGCCGCACTGGCCGATCAGGCAGGCAAAGGAGACTGTTCTGCATGGGGTGTGGCGTTATCCGTCAGGATGGCGAATCACTCATAGAAGTGATGGCGGCCGTGATGATTCTCGGACTGGTGGCGGCGCCCTTCGTCCTGTTTGCGACAACCGCATCGCAGTGGCTTGCGCTTGACCGCGCCTCCCAGCAGGCTCTGGCGTACGCCAAACAGAGCGTGGGGATGGTCAGGCAACAGGCGATTCTCGCCGCGCAAAAAGGCTTGCCGCCGCCGGCGGTCACTCCGCCCGCACTCGCGAGCGTTGCCGGCGTTTCTTATACGGAATCCATTCGCGGCCCGGCGAGTCCACCCTGGCAAACAGGCTCCCTGTCGCTGCACGAGTGGACCGTCACGGTATCATTCGAGCAACCGCCGGGCGGCGCCGTCCATTCGGTGTCATTGCAGGTGGTGGTGGACCCGGCCGTGGATCAGGTCCAGTCCGCCTCGCAGACAGGAGGATAGCCTTATGATGCAAAAAGCGTCCGGCCATTGGCGCCGCAAAAGCGGACTGTGCGCCGACGGCGGCATGACGCTGATAGAACTGCTTGCCTCGGTGGCCATCGCCAGTCTGGTTTCCGTCGCTCTCGTGGCATTGTTCGGCGCTGTCGCTGGCGTGTACAGTTCCATCGGCGGGGGAACGACAGGACTGGCGGACACTTCGCAGGTCTACTGGACGCTGGAGCGGCTGGCGCAAAATGCCGTCGAGCTCGGCACCGTCACTCCGGCTGGCGCCTTTGTGGCGGGGCCCACCGCGGGATCCGTGCCCGTTCTGGCGCTCAGAGTCACAAACCTCAAGGGCATCGCGCCTTCACCGACCGCCGTGTACGGCGCGGCGGCGTCAGATTTTGTCTGTGTCGCGGCCGTACCCTACAAAGGGCGGTTTGTCATCGGCCTGTTTCCCGGCGGTCTTGCGTATAATCCCGGAGCCAATCCCTCTGTCTACCCGCCGCCCTCGGCTGTGACGCCGATTTTTTCCGAGGGGACTGATTTTTTTGGCACAACCTTCCGGGTGTTGAGCGCATCCGCCTTCTCCGCCCGCCTTGCGACGCAAAGCGCGGGACAGGGCAGCGCTGGACCACAGTTGGCGGTCTCCACGTACCAGTTCATGATCGGCTTGCAGGACTATTGACACCACGCGATGAACGGCCATGACGCGAGGGGAGGCGAGGCGCGTGAGCGAACGACGGCCTGGATCGAGAAAACCCGACGGCGATCCCCAGGGCGCCTTTCAAGAGCAGGGCGCCACGCTCATCGCGGTCGTCCTGCTGATTGCCGTCCTCGCATTTGCCGCCGCGGCCATCCTGTCGTATGTCAGTCAATCCTACCAGTCCGCGGCGTTTGACCGTCACCGTACCCAGGCGCTGTACAATGCGCGCATGGGAGTGGATGCCGCGGCCGCCCTGATCGTGAATGACGCGAATGCGATCAATCTGCAGTCGGACGCTGCGGATTCCCGGTTGCAGGCGGCGGTGGAAGGCGATCTCGCCGAACTTGAACTGAAAGCCCCGCCTTTTGCGGATGTCGTGAAGATGGGCAGGCTGGTTGCCGGCGCAATTCCCATCACGCTGCAGGCAACCGGCGTTTCCGGACACGGCGCAGTGACGCTGACCGAGTCGGGTCACATCCAGCTCCCGACTTCCGGAACAGGCGGGGGAGTCGGCCAGGTGGCCAGTCTGGCGATGGCAAGCAATCTCAAGGATATCGGCGCGATGTCCGTATCCAACACGGGCGCCACACCGGTTTCCGCCACGGGAAAAAAAGGCGGCGGCAGCATCACCGTGAACGGCGCATCGGCCGTCGTGAGCGGATTTTCACGTCTGAATGTGGTCAGCGCTGTTTACTCAAACAGCCAGGTCATACCCCCGGACACTGCGACGGCGTGGATCAAAGGGAGCCTTGACTCAGTGGCCGGGGTTGCCACCCGCACGGCCGTCATCACGGGAACGAACGACACCCTCCGCCTGCTCTCGGCGCGCACCATCGTCGTCACGGGGTCCGGCGCGACGGTCGACACCCTGGGTACAGGCACCGCCCTGCTGCTGGGAACCAACGACAGCCTGAACGGATCCATCACGTGCGGAGGAGTGGTGGCTGGAAATAGCGACGCATTGGCGGGGCCCGATATCAGGGGGCCGCTCGTCGTGACCGGCAACAACGTCGTAATCGGATCGCCGCAACGATCCGTCCGAATCCACGGCGAGCTGGTCCTGGCCGGCAACGGCATCACTCTCTACGGCGACGTGTCCAATCCCCATAAAAAGGCGGTGGCGGTGCTGGCGACCGGTCAGAATGAGATGATCCACGGATCTGTTCATGGAAATATCGTGGAGAATAACAGTGATCTCACGGTGACTGGGCCTGTCCAGGGCACGACGACTCCCTTTTCCGGCGGTCAGAGCGTTACGGTTGCAGGCCACTGTCTGGGAGCGATCACGTTGAACTTTGCCGCGACAACCCACTTCGCACGGCTTGCGCTGAACTTCTCCAGCGCTTATCTCACAGGCTGAAACCAAGGCCATCATCGGACGGGTCAAGGGGACACGCGATAAACCATATTCCGGCAGGCGAGTAATAGATGCGAAATGGCCGCCGCGCTTGCCGCGGTTTTTGCGTCAATCGTTCAACCTTTCTTCATGATTGCCGAGTATAATAGATCCAGTTCAAAAAGAGGGCAGGTAAGACCTGCGTAGTGCGCCTGACGAAATTTGGATTATCCTATGTCCCCTAGAAAACGGCCAGGAATGCGCACCGAGCGTACGTTTTTGGGTACGTAAGGGAGCATTCCTGGCGATGACGCGGCAATGCGCTGGGGAGTCCCCAACCCCTTTTTGAACGACCTCTAGTAGACGGCCGCCGGGGCTGATGCGACAGGAGCCGCACCATAAGCCGGCACGAAGAGGAAGAACAGGACGAAGATGATGAGAAAAACCACCGCCCAGCGGGTATATCCACCAAACACGCCGTACATGGCTTTTGCCTCCTTCCGTCATAAGTCCCTATAGGGTATGTCGCTCGCATGCGGATGGGATAGGCGCTTTGCTCAAGGCGCACGGATTGCGGTGGTCAGTTTTGGGGGTATGCGATCATTCATTCAATCGATAGGAGAGAAGAGCCGTGCTAGTGCCCAGGGAGGAACGTCCCAAGCGATCATTGACCACGCGGCGCGTCGCATGGTTCGCCTCCGCGATCGCGCTCGCCATGACGACTCTCGTTGTCCGGCTGGGCTATGTGCAGATTACGCTCGGCCGTCAATACGATACGCTCGTGCAGGTGCAAAACTATTCCACGCTGCCCATTCCCGGCCCGCGCGGCAAGATTTTTGACAGCCAGGGAATGGTGCTCGCCACCAATACGCCGCAGTTCAGCATTCTGTACGTCCGCTATCCAAACGATTCGCAATCCGCCCGCGCGGTGGCCAAGCGACTGGCCGGCCCGCTCGGCATGAAGGCGGCGAGCCTGTATCGTGCGATGGTGATCACCAACCAATGGGAAGCCGCCTCGACGCTCACGCAAAACGCCACGCCATTGCAGATTTCGTATGTGGCCGAACACCGCAACAGTCTGCCCGGCATCATCATGATGGCCACGCCGCGCCGCGTTTATCCCCAAGGCGTGCTTGCCGCCCACGAGTTGGGGTATGTCGGCCCTATCCCGTCGTCCGAAGCGTCCTGGTATGCGGCGCACGGCTACAGTCCAAACGACCAGGTCGGTCTGGCCGGACTTGAGCAGCAGTACCAAAGCGTGCTGCGCGGTCACTCCGGCGCCATGAAAATTCCAGTGAACAACGCGGGCGTGCCACAGCCGGGAGGCACCGTGTACCAACCGCCCACCCAGGGCAACAACCTGATTCTGAACATGAACGGGGCGCTGGAAAAAGACGCGGAACAGGCGCTCATCAGCCGTATCCAGTACCTGCGCAACCGAGGGGAGACAAACGTCCATTCCGGGACGATTGTCGTGATGAATGTGCACACCGGCGCTGTGCTGGCCATGGCGAGCTATCCCACGTACAACCCTAACTGGTGGACCGGCGGCATCAGCCAAGCTCACTACCAGCAATACCTTGCGAACCAGGCCGGGTTCAACCGGGCGATCAGCGGACTGTACATGCCGGGATCCACGCAAAAGATGCTCACGGCCATGGCGGCCCTGATGAATCACGAAATCACACCGTCCTTGAAGGTGAACGACCAAGGCGGTCTCTGGATCGGCAATTACTTCATGCAGAGCTGGAACCCGGTCGGCTTTGGCGTGATCGGCCTGCGCAAGGCGCTGGAAGTCTCGGACGACACCTACTTTTATCAGGTCGGCTTGAACATGGGGCACTACAACACGAACAATCCGCCGAACAATATCGCCGCCTGGCTGAACGGTCCGCGGGTGACGGCGCTCAAGCAGATCCAGTCTCTCGGGCGACAGTTCGGCCTGACGAGTCCCACCGGAATCGACCTGCCGGGGGAACAGACGGGTTACGTGACGTTTAGCAACCCGCCCACACTGTACGACCTCCCGGCCGCCGCGATCGGCCAGATGGAGGCGTACTCAACGATCGGCCTCACGACGTACATCGCGGCCATTGCAAACGGCGGTTACCGCTACCAGCCGCAGATGGTGCACGAGATCACGTCGCCGTCCGGAAAAGTGCTGAAGGTGTTCAAGCCTCACCTGATCAACAAGGTCAACGTGAAACCGAAGTACATCAAGCTGATGCAACAAGGACTGGAGATGGCCACGCACGGCAGCCTGGGGACCGCCACCTACTTCTTTGGCAACGACCCCGTCAACGTCGCTGGGAAAACGGGAACGGCGGAGACGGCGAACCAACTGAAAAACAACTCGGTGTTTGTCGGCTATGCGCCGTACAACCACCCGCAGATCGCCGTCGCGGCCGTCATCCCGAACGTGACGGGCGAAGGATTTCACGCGGCCGCCCCGATGGCGCAGATTGTGATCGACGACTACTTTGCGCTGCAAAAGCAGCACGCGAAAAAACCCTGAAAGAGGTTGTTCAAAAAGGGGGCAGAACTCCCCGGCGCTGGCGGAGTCATCGCCAGAAATACTCCCTCACGCACCCAAAAGCGTACGCTCGGTCCGCATTTCTGGTTGCTTCCTAGGAGACATGGGATAATGTCCGCTGCACACTCGATTTATCCCATGTCCCATTGCACTGCGCGGGTCTTACCTGCCTTCTTTTTGAACAGACCCTGAAAGGAAAATTACTTCGGTTAACGGAATAATTTTGTGTTAAAATGGTGGCGGAGGTGCGTCGTCATAGACAATCCGCAGCATTTACTCCGCCACTTCATCTGGCGCAACAAATGGCCGTATGCCTCGTCCATATTTTCCATAATTATGTCGCAAATGGTCATCGTGCAGTTCCCGCGCATTGTTGGCCAATTTACCGATGCGGTCGTCGCACACCGGATCACGTGGGCTGGAGTCGGCCACTACGCCCTGCTGCTCATGGCGGTCGGCGCAGGCTCCACTCTGCTGTTCGGCGTCGGACAATTTCGCAACGGGCAGCTTGCGCGGGTGTTCGAGTACGAATTGCGCGACCGCCTGTTCGGACACTGGGAGACGCTATCCGCCGAATACTACCATCACCGCAGCGTCGGCGACCTGCTCAATCACGCGGTCAACGATGTGCGCGCCGTGCGCGAGATGCTGTCGGGCGCCATGAACAATGTCACCAATGCCGTTTTTCTGCTTGGCGCCTCCCTGTTTATGACACTTCGCACGATCAGCGTTTCGCTGACGCTCGTGAGCGTGATCCCCATCCTGACCATACCCGTTTTCATCGCCTGGTGGGGGCCGCGGATCCGTCTGGCGTCGCGCGGGGTGCAGGAAGCGCTCTCGGATATGGCGGAATTGACGGAGGAGAGCCTGTCCGCCATTCGGCTGATCAAGACGACGGCCAACGAGCCGGTCGAAGAACGGCGTTTCGCCAGCCGGGTGGACCGCATTGTGGCGCAGCAGATGAAGATGTTTCGCCGCACCGCGCTTTTTCAGTCGTTCATCCCTCTGATGGGATCGCTCAGTTTCGCCATTGCGCTGTCGTACGGCGGCTATCTCACGGTGAACGGGACGATCAAGCTGGGGATGTTCGTCGCCTTCACCCTGTACCTCGCCATGATTCTGACGCCTTTGCAGCAGATC
>JAKACR010000113.1 GCA_021821225.1 Bacillota bacterium
TGACCCGGCTGATCCAGGCTCTGCTCGATCTGTCCAAGATGGACGAGCGGCAGCGCACGTTGCATACGGACATGATTTCGCTGCTCGACCTGGTGCATTCGCTGGCGCGCAAGTACGAATTTGACGTGAGGCGCGCGGGCATCCGCTTCGTGCTTGTGCTTGACGCCACCTTGCGGCGGCTGGACCAGATGGACTGGGATGAGTTTTCCCCGGAGGAGGAGGTGTTCATCTCCGTGGATACGCGCCGGATCGATCAGGTCTTTGGCAATCTTGTGAGCAATGCGATTCGCCACACGGCGTCGGGCGGTCTCATCGAACTGACGGTCACGCTGTGCGTCGACGGTTCGGGTGCGCCGGCGGCGCAGGCGGAGACGGCGGGGTATGTGCAGTTTGTGGTGAAAGACACGGGCGCCGGGATTCCCACGCGCGATCTGCCGTATGTCTTTGAACGCTTCTACAAGGCGGACCGTGCGCGCACGAAGGAATCGGGGAGCAGCGGTCTGGGACTGGCCATTTCGCGGGCGATTGTCGAGAGTCACCAGGGGAAAATATGGGTGACGAGCGAGCCGGATGTGGGCAGTCAGTTTCACGTGCTGTTGCCGATCGCCATCGCGGTGATGGATGGCGACGAGGAGCGGTCCGGCGGAGATTCTCAGGTGGCGGCGGCGTTGACAGACGGCCGGTTCGGGGATGAACCGATCCCTTAATCCCCACTCCCACGGCAGCCTGCCGCGGGAGTGGGGAGAGATGTGCCAAGGGCTCCGCGGGCGGCCTGTCTGCGGAGGTCATGCCTGCGAGTTGTCCGGAATAGGACCGCCCGGTGAAAGGGCGGTAGGCTACTGTATAGAGCGGGTCCGGCGCGCGCGGTACAGCCAGGCGCCGCCGGCAAGGCCGAGCAGGGCGAGCGGAAGTGCGCCGGCAAACGGCACCTCCGGCGCGTCGTTCACGGGCACAGGCGTGCTGTCGTACTGAAAGTTCAGTCCGTAGCCGCTTTGAATCGGCGGTTGCACGGGATGGAAGCGCGTCGCGACGGCTCCGCCCCCCACAGTGATCAGCGCGTCCACAGAACCGGACGGTAAGTTGAGGTTCGGCATGGTGAACTGCAGTTTGTCACTGTAGCCACCACCGGAAAGCGGCGTCTCGGTGACCGTCAACTGATTGCCGCTCACCGTGGGAATGTTGGAATTGAACATTCCGCCGTTGGGAAAAAATGAGACGGTGAAGTCGGGCGCATGGAACCAAGTGAATGTGTACAGATCGACGACCTCGCCCGGCTGCAGGGTCCTCTGTGACGTATGCGCAAACGCTGGTCCTGTGGTCAGCATCGCCGTGGCCGCCACGGCGGCGACGGCCGTCAGGATCCTGCTGCGGCGGCGGAACTGGTTGTTGATGGTTGGCATATGCATCCTCCTTGTCATAGCGAAATTATAAAACAGATCTAATTTGATCACTATATGAGAAACTTAAAGAAGTCTTTATATTGCGTGATGCGGCAAGCTATATCAAGATTTCTTGATCCATCTTTTAACGGATATGTGCTTCTTTCTGTTTCTCACTGTGGTAGCCTTTCTTTGATCAAAAAAGCAGTGCCCAGGGGGCATGGGATCATCCCAATTCCGGCAGGCGTACTACGGCAGCTATCGCGTTTGACGGAAGTCTCAAGCACGGTAGGGGGATGAAGATGCCTGCTGTACGGACTTTAGCCCATGTCCCAGAGGAGAACGGTGATAGACCAGAAGGCAGGATGGATCACGGTTCTCTGGGAGACATCAAGGTGGGGGGACGATTCAGTGAATGCATGGAATAAAGCAGTGCGCGGAACAGCGGCGGCGGCGCTGTTCACGCTGAGCCTGTCGACTTTCCTCTCCGGAGGGGCGCTGGCGAAAAGCATCGGAACCGGCTCCGGGGACAAAGGGGGAAATGGCGAGGGAACGCTGTTGATTTACGGCACGCAGCAGGGCGCCATCCAGGGGGGCAAATCGGTCACGTCGCTGACTGTGGGACAGACGTACTACTTTGTCCTGGCCAATCCCGGTGGGCAGACGAGCGAGCAGAACCTGCACAATGTCCCGTCGCAACTGGCGTTCAATTTTTACAGTCCACCGGCGGTCTTCCAGGGCAATCCCAATAAGGCGCAGCAGGACAGCGGGAACATCCAGTACACGGTTTCCAGCATGAGTGAGGTCAACAAACACCCGTTCGTGTACAAGGTGACGATCCCTTCGAGCATGGCGGCGGGCGATTACACGATCGCGACGTTCGGCCTGTCAAAGCAGCCGCAATCAAACGGAAATAATGGTGAGGATGAGTTTTTCTTCGCCACCGATCCCACTGTCAACGACAGTGGCAATGGATCGGGCGGCATCACGGTCAATCCGCCGGTGGCAAACGACATGCCGGAAACGCCGTGGGCGGGCGCTCTTCCCCTGGCCGTCGCGGGACTGGGAGGCGCCGCCTGGATGTATGCGCGGCGGCGCAAACTGCCGGCGCGCTGATGACGGGACGAGGCCGTCGACGGGTGCATGGCGGCCTCGTCTCGCCAAAGCCGCGCTGGAAAGCGGAACGAACTATCGCCTCCGGTCATACCGTGGATCATGCCGTAGGTTGATCCGGAGGTGTCCGCATGTCTTTCAGTTACCTGTCGCATCTCGCCTGTCCGCGCTGCGGCCGGACATTCGCCGCTGAAAAAGGAGTGCTGGCCTGCCTGTCCTGCGGTTCGCCGCTGTTTGCCAAGTACGATCTGTCCGCCGCCTCGCGCGCGTTAAGGAGGTCTGACCTGTCCGCGCGCCCGCGTGCGCTCTGGCGCTATCATGAATTGCTCCCGGTGCGCGACGAGAAGCACGTCGTCACGCTCGGAGAATCGTTCACGCCTATCGTTCCCCTGCCTGAAAGCGGCCGCGACATGGGGCTTGCGCGCCTGTCCGCCAAGGATGAGGGGTTACTGCCGTCAGGGACGTTCAAGGCGCGGGGCGCGACGGTCGGGGTGTCGCGCGCAAAGGAAATGGGCGTCGCAAAGCTGGCTTTGCCGACCAACGGCAACGCGGGGGCGGCGTGGGCGCTCTACGCGGCGCGCGCCGGCATCCGGGCGGCGGTCGTTATGCCGGCGTCGGCGCCCGACGTTCCGCGCAAAGAGTGTGCGGCCGCGGGCGCCCGGCTGTATGTGGTTGAAGGGACGATCGGCGACGCGGGGCGCATGGTGGCCCGCGCAGCCAGACGGCACGGCTGGTATGATGTATCCACGCTGCGCGAACCGTACCGGCTTGAGGGAAAAAAGACGATGGGACTGGAGATTGCAGAACAGTTCGGCTGGACCGTCCCCGATGTCATCGTCTATCCGACGGGCGGCGGTGCGGGCGTGATCGGGATTTACAAGGGGCTGCTGGAATTGCGGGAATTGGGCTGGATCGGCGACAAACTGCCCAAAATGGCGGTCGTGCAGTCAGAAGGCTGTGCGCCTTTGGTGCGCGCCTTTACGCAGGGCAAGGATGTGTCGGAGCCGTGGCCGGACCCGCAGACGGTCGCGTTTGGCATGCGCGTGCCGAAAGCATTGGGCGACTCCTTGATCCTGGATGTCGTCCGGCAGACGGACGGGATCGCCGTCGAGGTTGCGGAGGATGCGATCCTGCGGGAACGGCTGGAGACCGTGCGGCGAGACGGCCTGCACGTATGCCCGGAGGGCGCGGCGGCTTTGGCCGGGGCGCGCAAGCTGCGGATGCTTGGCTGGTTGGAAGGCGACGAGACGGTGCTCGTGATCAATACGGGTTCGGGCCTGAAGTACACGGAACAGATCGCCGAGACGGGCGTTGCGCTGGATCTGGCGGATGAACTGCCGGAGATGTAGGAGACCGCCCGCACGCGCCCGGGGGGGCGCGGACGGAATTTCGCTCCCCTGGTCAGTTGGCGTCCGTTCGCGCGCGGCGCCACACGTTCACCGCCAGGACGGCCAGGAAGATGCACCCGGCAAGCGCGCCGAGCGCGGCGCAGATGTACAGCGCGGCGTGGCCCACCGACCACAAAAAGGACCAGTTGAGAAACCAGCCTGCGAGAGCCGCCGCGGCCGCGGCTCCGATGAGCGCGCCTAGCGGCAAAGCCAGCAGGAGACGATCGTAGCCGATCCACACGCTGCCGGCGATGATGGACAGAATGAGGAAAAAGAGCGTGAGGCCGCCGACAATCGGCGCGCCCGCCGCCAGAAATGGAAATGCGGGTTGCCAGATCTGGGTGTCGAGAACCGACCATAAGATAAACAGGATCATCGTGGTCCACATACTTTTCCGCCGCTGCATGAGCACGTCAAGTATCCCCCCGGACTTTTGCCTTGATTCCCGAGACAAGTATACCATATTTCTATATTTACCAGGAAGAACCGCAGGGTACGAAACGCGGTCTTCATCTAGTGGACGGCTATTGTACAATGAAAGGAGACTCGTGACCGGCCTGCGTCATGTGATGGGGATGAAGCCGGCGCACATGGCTGTGTTCGCGTGTTGGACAAACGGGCGGAGGGATTGCGGATGATCCGGAGACTGGGCCATTTGGCGCTGAGGGTTGCGGACATGGAGAAAGCGCTTGATTTTTATTGTGCAAAACTTGGGTTGAAAAGGGCGTTTAATCTCGACAGCCCGTCGGGGGAGCCGTGGATTGTCTACCTCAAAGTGGCCGAGGGACAGTTCATTGAACTGTTTTACGGCGGGACGGAGCCCGTCCTGCTGACGCAGTCCAGTATCGGCTTCAACCATCTGTGCCTTGAGGTGGCTGACATCCAGGAGACGGCGGAGCGCATGCGTCAGCAGGGCGTGCGGCTTGATGTCGAGCCCAAACGGGGCATGGACCACAACTGGCAGTGCTGGGTGCGCGATCCGGACGGCAATCGCATTGAGTTCATGCAATTGATGCCGGAATCGCCGCACGTAAACTGTTGAGAGGAGTTGGTTTGGTGAAAGCGGTCCTGTACACAAAACCGTTGGACTATGCTGTGACGGAGGTCCCGGTGCCGGACATCAGGCCGGATCAGGTGCTCATCAGGGTGCGGGTGTGCGGTGTGTGCGGAACGGACGTGCACATCCACCACGGGGAGTTCATCGCAAAGTTTCCCTTGATTCCCGGTCATGAGTTCGTCGGGGAAGTGGCCCGGGTCGGAGCGGACGTGACGGAGTTCGCCGTCGGACAGCGGGTCGCCGCGGACAACACGATCCTGTGCGGTCATTGCTATTATTGCAAGCGCAATCAGCCGCTGTACTGCGAGAATTTCTATTCGTTGGGATGCACGGGTCCGGGCGGATTTGCGGAGTACGTGGCGGTCGGCCGCGACAAGGTGTTTGCCATCGGCGATCTGCCGTATGAACAGGCGGTGATGATCGAGCCGACGGCGTGCGCGGTGCATGGGCTGGATCGCATCCATGTGCGGCCGGGGGACGACATCCTCATGTTCGGATCGGGTCCGACGGGCATCGTGCTGTCCCAGTTGCTCAAGCACGCCGGGGCGGCGAATGTCGTCGTCGCGGGTTCGAGCGAACAGAAGCTGCGACTGCTGCGCAACGCGGGAATCGACGTGGTGGCGCTGGATCGCGCGGACCACTCGAAACACGAGAAAGAGCTGGCGCAACGGTTTCCGCGCGGATTCGACATTGTGATCGACGCCACGGGGGCCGCAGAGGTCATCCAGCAGTGCGCAAAGTTTGCGAAGTTCGGCGGCAAGATCGTGATCTACGGCGTGGCGGCGCAAGACGATCGGGTGACGGTCAGTCCGTATGACATATTTCACAAGGAGCTGACGGTCATCGGATCGTTCGCCCAAACCCACTGTTTTGACCGGGCGATCCAGTTCATCCAGAGCGGCGTCGTGAAACTCGACGGCCTCGTCACGCACCGGTACGGGTTGGATGAGTTCGGCAAGGCGATCGAGCAGATTGAGCATGGCGGCGGGCACATCAAGGTGCTGATCGCGCTGCCGTGACGGCATTGTCCTGTGACGCACCGCGCGAACGCCTTTGCCCGGCCCCGTCTTGTGACGCACCGCACAGGCGTCTTTGCCCGGTTCGTCTATGATTATCCCATCGACGCGAGAATTCTGCGGGGGATGGTCCGGATGGCGAACATCGTGGTGGTGGGCGGAGGACTGGCGGGGCTGTCCACGGCGGGTCTGCTCGCGGCAAGGGGACACCGTGTGACGCTGCTGGAAAAGATGGAGGATGTCGGCGGTCGCGCGCTCACGCAGGAACGAGACGGTTTCCGCCTGAATTTCGGCGCGCACGCGGTCTATGCGCGGGACCGCTCCGCCTTGCAGAGCGTGCTGGAGCGGCTTGGTGTGGCGCCCGATTTTGTCGTTCCCGATATGGACCAGGTCCGGTATATCACGCCGGCGGGAAAGGAGACGGGACCACCGGTCAGTGTGCGGCGCCTGATGCAAGGGGGTTTGTTGCCCAAGGTATGCGACAAGGGCCAATTTGTGCGTGCAGTATTCCAGATGGCCGTTTTGCGGCCGGGCATGGATTTTGGAGAGTCCATGGAGGAATGGCTGGGGCGCAAGGTGTTCAGTCGCGCGTCAAGAGAGATCCTGTTGCACATGGTGGCGACGAACTTTTTCACCGGACGGCCGCAAGACGTGTCGCTGGCGACGGTTGTGCGCTATTACAGGCGGGTATTGCGCACGCGCTACCCGGTGTCCTACATCCGTGGCGGTTGGGGAAGACTGGTTGACCTGCTGCGCGCGCGCGTGGAGCAATTGGGCGTGCGGATCCTGACGAAGACAGGCGGCACGGGGCTGGAGTTTGACGGCCAGGTGCTGCAAGCCGTGCGGACGCGCGCGGAGCGCTTCGCGGCGGACGCGTTTGTGCTGTGTATTCCGCCGTCTGCGCTCCTGCGGTTGGCAAAGGGGAGCGCGCTGGAGACGGAGGTTATGCGCTACGCTGAAGAACCGCCCAGCATGGCGCTGGTGTACGATGTGGCGCTCAGGCGCCGCGTTGGGCGCGGACTGTCCTACGTCAATGACATGGAGCGGCACGTGTTTATCACGGATCCGTCCGCGTACGACCCATCGTGCGCGCCGCCGGGGGGCCAGTTGTTGCAGGCGATCGCCTACGCGCCGCCCGGCGAGGCGGACGACGAGACGGCCCTGGCGCGGCGGCGGGAGACGGTGGAGGCACTGTACGACGTGTACTTCCCAGGCTGGCGGGACGAACTGGTGTTTTCGCGCGTGATCGACCAGGCGCTGGTGCAGGCGATCGGATGGGGGCGTTCCCAGTGTCGGCTGCCGCTTCATGTGCGCGAGTTCCCCAATGTGTTTTTTGCCGGGGATTGGTGTGCGGCCGACGGGAGCGTATCGGACGTGGCGTTCCATGCGTCGCTGCAGGTGGCGTCGCGCGTCGGTCCCGCTGCTCCATCCGGCGCGCCGCCGGCGACAGGTTGAAGGTTCATCGGGAGCTGGCGGCGACAGACTGAATGAAGATTCACCGGGAGCCGACGGAGGACAATGGGAGAATTTTCAAGACGAAACGGGGTTATTTGGATGATTAATGTACGACAATTTTCCGAGTGGATCGAGCGGTTGCCCGACGAGGATGTGGACGGATTCGAGGACGCCGTGCACGCGGCGGGAGCGGCTTTCGCAGAGAGCGAGCACGACGGGATGATGCGCAATTGTATCAGCGGCTTTTATGGCGATAACCCGGCGGCGTGGGCGGAGGATTCGGCGCAGTCGATCGCGTCGAATTGCAAGGGAGTGACGGAAGCCCACCGCATCGTGGTCGCCATCGTCAGCGACGCGCTGGCCAGGCTTGGGCGGGAGGCGCCTGTCGTTTCCGACTGATGCGAAGCGCGGTGGAGACGGCTTGGTCTGACGCGGTTTGGTGAAGTGGCTTGGTGGGACTTGGTATGCCGCGATTTTGTGCGACCTGGTTTTTGGTGGGGCATGGTTGTGGCTTGCTGCGGCATAGTGCGGCGCGCGATTTTGTCGTTTCCGACTGCCGCGAGAAAGGTGGCGGGATGGATGCTGGCCGACGTGGCGGAGCGTTTTGCGCAGTGCGGGCGGGCCGTCTTTTGCGGCGACGGCATGGAACTGGTCCTGTACAGGAATGAAGCGGATCAGAGCATCGTTCTGGAGGAACGGGGATACGGCACGATTTGCGTGGCGTATTCGCTGGATGAGGCGCTCATGTGCGTCGAGGACCACGTCGGCTTCGAGGATGTGACACTGCAAGACGATGAGGAGTAATGCGCGGGCTATCTTTTGGTACTTGTTTTTGTTCCGGGCCTACTCAGTCCTTGGGATTCCACATACTGCTTCACCGTCTCCAAGCCGGCATGCCCGACACTACCCACAGAATAGGCCCGATGCCAGAAGAACGGCTTCCAGTAG
>JAKACR010000114.1 GCA_021821225.1 Bacillota bacterium
GGCCCGGTCCTATTACACCATGTTGCACCGCCACCTGGTGGACGGCGAGCCGCTGTCCGTAAAACCGGAGGAGGTTCGTCGGCAGGTCTCCGTCATGGAGGAGTGTTTCAGGCAAAACCCGGCATTCGAATGATAGACTTCCGCGGAAACCGAGCATCCAGCGTGACAACATCCAGCGTAGCGCTGGATAGGGAGGACGGAAGGTGAGAATCTACATCAGCGCCGATATGGAAGGCATCGCCGGCATTGTCCGCCGCGAGCAGTTGATTCCCGGTGAACGCCTGTACGAGGAAGCGCGCGGACTTTTGACCGACGAGGTGAACGTGGTTGTGGAGGGATGGTTGCGGCTCGGCGCCGAACGGATCGTGGTGAAAGACGCCCATTATTCCGGGTTCAACCTCGTGCCCCGGGAACTCCATCCGGCCGCGGAGTACTGTTTCGGCGGATTGCGCGCCAAGGACCGGTTCCCCGGTCTGGACAGCACGTTTGACGGCGCCGTCCTGCTGGGTTACCACGCCATGGCGGGCACACTGCGGGCGATCCGCGACCACACCATGACCGCCGCAGAGTGGCAATCGGTCAGGCTAAACGGTGTGCCGATGGGAGAGATCGCGCTCGACGCGTTGTTGTTCGGCCTGCACAACGTCCCCATTCTGCTCGTCACTGGTGACGACAAGGCGTGCGCGGAAGCCGGGCGCTTTCTGCCTGGAGTCGGCACGCTGCAGACCAAGCTTGGACTGGGGCGCCATGCCGGATTGCTGCTGGCGCCCCGCGCCGTTTATGCGGCCTACCCGGAGCAACTGGAGCTGGCATGGCAGCGGCGCGCCCACGTCGCTCCACTGCGGCTGGCTGGACCGTATCAACTGGAAATCCGCTATACGGCGACAGACCTGTTGGACGGACGGGTGTTTGAAGATCCACGCGACCGGCGGCTGGATGGCGTCACAGCCCTGTATTCTGACGACGATCTTGCGCGACTGTTACAGCGGGCGCTGTGATCGCGCCAAGAATGAACTTCTTTTCTCTCCACCAGTCCGCCCCATTTCGCGCCGTTCCCACGCACTACTCAGGATGGTGAATAAGGATGTCCTATCCAGTTGAATCATTTGCGGTAGATCGCTTGCAGGTGGTGGTTGCGGCCGACAGGGCGCAACTCGGGCTTGTGGCGGCCCGCGCGGTGACAGCCCGCTTGCAAGGTCTCCTGGAAAAACAGGAACAGGTTCGGATGGTCTTCGCCGCCGCCCCGTCGCAGGACGAATTTCTCGCCGCCCTGACCAGCGCCACAGGAGTGGACTGGGCGCGGGTAACGGCGTTTCAAATGGATGAGTACGCGGATCTTCCGCCGGACCATCCCGGAAGTTTCCAATCCTATCTGCAGGAGCGCCTGACGAGCCGCGCGGACGTCGCATGGCACGGAATCGACAGCACGCGGGAGCCGGCCGCAGAGTCGCTGCGCTACGGGAATTTGGTAACTGAACGGCCCATCGACATCGTCTGCCTCGGCATTGGTGAAAACGGCCACATCGCCTTCAATGATCCGGATGTCTCCGATTTTGACGATCCGATCGCCATGAAGACCGTGAGGCTGGATCACGCCTGCCGCATGCAGCAGGTTCATGACGGGTGCTTCCAGAGTCTCGAAGATGTGCCGTCGATCGCTTTGACGTTGACCATCCCCACACTGATGGCGGGCGCCCACCTCTTTTGCATGGTGCCCGGACCGACGAAAGCGGAGGCCGTCCGGCGCACGCTGCACGGCCCCATCCTCCCGGCGTGCCCCGCCTCCATCCTGCGACGGCACCCCGACTGCACACTGTTCGTGGACCGACAGTCCTATGGAGTGCAGGCCGATGCAGAGTGACACAGTGGAAGGACTTCATTACCAGACTGGGCAGCCGGTCCGGGTATACATGGCAAACGGCCGAATCGCCTCTGTCGCGCCTGTCGCGGACTGTGACGAAACATCGCTCTGGCTTGGCCCAGGGTTGGTGGATCTGCAGGTGAACGGCTTTGCCGGCCACGATGCGAACGCCACAGCGCCGGACCCGCGCAACATTGCCATCCTTACGGCGGCGCTTTGGGCACAGGGCGTGACTCGCTACCTCCCGACGCTGGTCACCACGTGCGCTTCCCATCTGCAAATGGCACTGCGCAGCATCGTGGCGGCGATGGACGAGAATGAACAAGTGGCGCAAAGTGTGCTCGGCATTCATCTGGAAGGGCCGTTCATTTCCCCCGAGGACGGACCGCGCGGCGCGCACGACGCCGCCTGGGTGAGAGCGCCGGACTGGGATCTGTTCCAATCCTGGCAGGACGTTGCCGGGGGGCGCATCCGCATCATCACACTGTCGCCGGAATGGGACGGCGCGCCAGCTTTCATCCAACGCTGCGCAGCGACGGGCGTTCGCGTGGCTATCGGCCATACCGCCGCAACACCGGAACAGATCAGGGAGGCGGTGACAAGCGGGGCGACCCTGTCGACGCACCTGGGCAATGGAACGCACGCCACACTGCCCAGGCATCCAAATTATCTCTGGGAGCAACTGGCCAGCGAAGCCCTGTGGACTTCCTTTATCGGTGACGGGTTTCATCTGCCCGCGGCGGTGATGAAGGTCATTTTGAAGGTGAAACAACAGCGGGCGTTTCTGGTCAGTGACACGGTCGCCTTGGCGGGACTTCCAGCCGGCAGGTACGATGCCGCAGTGGGCGGAAGCGTTGTGTTGACGCCGGACGGACGGCTTTGCCTGGAACGGGATCCCGGCCTGCTCGCCGGGTCGGCGCAACCGCTGTTGCGCGCCGTGGAGCGTCTGTCCGCGCAAGGAATCTGCGAATTCGCGCAAGCGTGGGATCTGGCATCTGTCCGCCCAACAAACTACCTGCAACCAGGCGCGCCCGCGGGATTGTCTCCAGGGAGTCCGGCAGACCTGATCATGTTTGAACGGCAATCCGACGGCATCCGGATCGTGTCCACACTGGTGAATGGTACACGTGTGTATGACTGGAAAGCGCAGCGTCGTTCTTGACCGGCTCGCGCGAACACTCCGGGATCCGTTCGAACACAAGAATCCAGTCGCCGTCTTCCGGGATGAGAGGAAGCTGTTCGCGAAATCATCTGGGATGAATATGATAACTGCAATCCCATCGGGTGTGCGACAGACTGTCGGCACCCACGGGCATTGTACACTTTTGTGCAGGAAGCGACTATCTTTCCGCTGGTGGCGATCAATGCCCTCAAGTGGTACAGCGAAATGACCGATGATGAAGATGAGCTTGGAGAACTCACGGGCTGGATGTAAAGGATAAAAATTACAAATTTATAGAGTGTATGAAGGATTATCCCAAGGAAATTGTCGGCGGGATCTCGCGCCTGAAAAAGAAGTATCCTCGCATCTATCGTCAGTTCCAGACCCGGTGGGACGCACTGTATGCCGAACATGCGACAGGATTAAATCGTTGAGACAAGGCGTCGCCTGCGTTAGGCGGCGACACCTTGTCGGCGCGTCTGAACAGACCTGCCATGCCTACTGTACATCGTATCCGGCGTCTTCCACCGCCCGTTTCAAATCCGCCACAGACGCCTCATCTGCGACAAATGTCACCACCGCCTGCTGTTTTTCTAGGCTGACGTCAGCCGTCTGCACGCCGCTCACAGCCTTGAGCGCTCGGGTCACCGCGTTCACACAGCCGCCGCACGTCATGCCCTTGACACCCAATGTCGCCACAGCCAATCAGATCACCTCCTCTCAGGGAAACAGCCTCTTCAGACTTCTCCAAACTCCTGATTGCATCATACCGCGACTCTTTCCGGACCGCTTTTAAAACGCCGCAGCAAGAGCGAATTTGTGACGACGCTCACAGAACTCAGAGCCATCGCGGCCCCGGCGATGACCGGACTGACCACGCCAAACGCGGCCAACGGGATTCCGAGCGTGTTATAGCCAAACGCCCACCCGAGATTCTGGCGAATCTTGCGCATGGTCGCCTTTGCCAGTCGCACACTGTGCACGACGCTCTCCAGATCGCCCCGCAACAGCGCAATATCCGCTGTCTCAATCGCCACGTCCGTACCCGCGCCGATCGCAAAACCCACATCTGCGGTCGCCAGCGCCGGCGCGTCGTTGATCCCGTCGCCGACCATGCCTACGATTTTGCCCTGCCGCTGCAGCTTCTTCACTTCATCCACCTTGTGCTCGGGCAATACTTCCGCCAGCACCCGCTCCGGTGCAAGTCCCACCAGTTTGGCGATCGCCGCGGCTGTCCGGCGGTTGTCTCCGGTGACCATGTACACCTCGATCCCCATATCCCGCAAATCCGCGATCGCCCGCGCCGATGTTTCCCGCACTGTATCCGCCACCGCGATGAGTCCGAGCATGCGGTTGTCCCGCGCCACCCGCATGACGGTCTTCCCCTGCTCCTCCCATTCGTCCGCGTCCAGCGAATCTCCGGGCCACTCGACACCCGATAATTCCATGAACGCCCGATTCCCGATCAGAACCTGCACGCCATCCACGTCCTCTGCCTCGACGCCATAGCCGGGAATCGCCCTGACGCCGCCCACGGCAGTCAAAACGATTCCCCGCTCCTGGGCGCGGTCAATGACCGCCGCTCCCAACGGATGTTCGGACCCCGCTTCGACACTCGCCGCGATCCGCAACAACTCCTCCTCGCGAACACCGAGCGGCCGGACATCCGTGACCGTCGGTTCCCCCCGCGTGATCGTCCCGGTTTTGTCGAGCACCACCGCCGTGACCCGCTGCATCTGCTGCAAAGCCTCGCCGCCCTTGATCAGGACACCGAGTTCAGCGCCCTTCCCTGTCCCGACCATGAGCGCCGTCGGCGTCGCGAGTCCGAGCGAGCAGGGGCAGGCGATGACGAGCACCGCAACCGCGTCAATCAGGGCATGGGTGAACCCCGCAATGAGAAGCCAGATCAAAAACGTCACCGCCGCCACTGCAAGAACGATCGGCACAAAGATCCCCGACACCCTGTCGGCCAACTGCTGAATCGGCGCCTTGGAACCCTGCGCTTCGTCCACCATCCGGATGATCTGGGCCAGGGCCGTATCCTTTCCGACTTTCGTCGCGCGAAAGCGAAACGCGCCCGTCTTGTTCATCGTCGCCGCAAACACCGCGCTGCCTTCCCCTTTTGCCACCGGCAGACTCTCTCCCGTCAGCATCGACTCGTCCACCGTCGTACTCCCGCTTTGCACAATCCCGTCGACCGGCACACTTTCACCCGGGCGCACGAGAATCTCGTCGCCCTTGACCACCTGTTCGACCGGGATGTCCTCCTCCGCCCCGTTTCGCATGACGCGCGCCGTCTTGGGCTGCAATTTGACCAGGGCCCTCACCGCCTGAGATGTCTGCGCCTTGGCCTTGTGTTCGAGCAGTTTTCCCATCAGGATCAGCGTTGTGATAAGTGCGGCCGAATCAAAGTACAGTGCGCTCGGAATGCGAAACACCACAACGGCCAGACTGAAAAAGTACGCCGCCGACGTCCCGAGCGAAACCAGCACGTCCATGTTGGGCGCCCCGCCGCGCAGCGCATGGTAGGCGCCTTTGTAAAAACGCCAGCCGACTGCAAATTGTACCGGTGTCGCGAGCGTGAGTTGCAGCCAGACCGGAAGGGTGATCCCTCCTCCGGGGATGAACACGCCAAGCATCTGGACCACAAGCGGCAGCGTGAGAACGACGCCGGACCAGAAGGCGATCCGCAGGTTCCGATAGGCGATGCGCTGATCCTCGCGCTCCTCGCCCGCGCGATCCACAGTAAGCGCCGCGCCGTACCCGGTCTTTTCGACGATGCGGATCAGGTCGTCCGAGGTCGTGGTCCCCGGCACGATCTCGACCAGCGCCTTTTCACTGGCCAGGTTCACACTGGCTTTCACCACGCCCGGCGCCTTGTTCAGATTCTTTTCGATCCGCGTCGAGCAGGCCGCGCACGTCATGCCGCTGATCGCGAGCTCCACCTTCACATTCGCCACATCGTAGCCCGTCTTGCGGACCGTCTCGATCAATTTTTCCGGATTGGCCATACCCGGATCAAAAAATACCGTCACTTTTTCCGCCGCAAAATTGACGTTCGCCTGTGAAACGCCCGGCAGCTTGTTCAGATTTTTTTCGATCCGCGCGGCGCAGGCGGCGCACGTCATGCCCGTGATGTTCAGTTGCGCACTCTGGACGCCGCCATCCGTCCGCGGCACTGCCTCTTCTGCCGCTTTTGCCATGCGCACCGCCCCCTCGCATGCTATTTTGTGTATCCTTTGATCACCTGCATCAACTCCTCGATCTTTTCATCTCCGCCCTCTCCCCGTATCGCATCCACCACACAGCCGCGCGTGTGGCTCTCCAGCAAAATCAGTTCAACCCTCGTGAGCGCAGCCTTGACTGAAGACAACTGCGCCAAAATATCGACACAATAACGTTCCTCCTGGATCATCCTTTGAATGCCGCGCGTCTGACCCTCGATCTTTCTCAGGCGAATCAGCAGATCTTCCGCTTCCTTCTGGTACGAATGCACGTCCAGTCACCGCCCGCTCTGTCCTATACTCTTGCCCCATCCTATACCCCAGCACCCTATATGTCAATCATACCGCTCCCCCGCTGATGAAAACTGGACTCGACGATGTCCGTTCCCGAGGGAAAAATATCGATACAGTTCGTCCTTGCGAGCAGAAAGCATTCCCTCCATTACCTCCGCCATCTCCGAGGTTGTGTACCTGTTTTGATCCAATTACATGCCTACCTATATCATGATAAACGTCATGACCAGGCCAAACTTTTACTACCCGTCCGAACTTTGTGCGTGCGCTGCGCCGACCGGTGCGCTAAGTCAGACTTCGCTCCAATCGGCGGCTTCATTAATGGTCACGAGTACTTGAACTGGATCATCCCCGCTCCAAACAACGCGATGGCGTAAGCGGCCAGCACCGCGATGGGCAGCCCGATTGCGGCGAGTGAAACGTCGCCCGCCGCCGCTGCCTGAAACGCGGTCAGAGCCCAGCTCTGCGGCACAAACCAGGACAGGTTCTGCATCCAGGCCGGTTCCACATCGATCGGCCAATAGGCTCCGCCAAGCATACTCGTGGCGATGCCAAGGAACGTGCCAAGCATCATGTGCTGCTCTCCCGTCTTGACCACGCCGGCAACGCAGAGCGCAATCCCGCACACAGCCAGCACGTACAAAGAGATGATGAGCACCGTCCACAGATTCATCGGCACCGCAATGCCAAACAGGAAGCGGCTGACGACGTACAGGATCAGGAACTGCAGCCAGCCGGCAACAAAGAATCCCAGTCCATACCCCGTTAGGACGTTTGCGCGGGATGCGGGACTCGCTTTCAGCCGCGCCCATGTGCCGGCCGTTTTTTCCTGAAAGATCTGGTTGGTGTTGGCGAACACCACGAAGATGATGAACATGACGGCAAAACCGATCATGACCTGTTGGGAGGAGCTCAGTGCGTTGTGCTGCGCCTTGCCGCCCGCGAGCGTCGTGCTGCTGGTCCGGAGCGGCGAACGGATACTCCGCGCATTCCCCATGCCCCGCACAAACGCCTGTGCGGCAGCCATCCCGGAAGCGCCGCGGGATTGCGCCCGGCGCATGGCCAGGCTTCCCGCCAGGATCCATTGCCGCAAATCCGTCTGCAGTCGCAGCAGGCCGCCGGTGAAGCTCCCGCCCGCATTGGGCGACGGAATCCAGGATAGCGTCAGATCCTTATGGTGAAGCGCTTGTTTCTGAAGTCCTTGGGGCAATACGATCACCACGCTGGCCCGCATGTCGCGAATCTCATTGCGCACTTGGTCCAAGGGGACCTCTTTCACCTGATCGCCGGGCGTCTGTGCGATCATCCGGATCAACCCGTGGGAGAGGACCGTGTGATCCTGGTCCACAACCGCGATAGGCAGCGTATGATTGGTCATGGTCGGCACCACGCCAAAGACAAACGTAAACACGACAGGAACCACCAGCATGGATACGAGAACACTCTTTCTTCGCAGCAGATAGAGAATGAAGCGCTTGAAGATCATCCACTGAATCCGCATCGCAAAATCCCTCCCCTCAGGCCGGCCGACCGTACCGCAAACTCGCGATCCATCCGAACAGGACGCCCATGCCGACCAGGTACACGACGGGGACGGCCAGATCTGCTGTCGCGATCCCGCTCACGCTGTCCACGAGCGTGGTGACCGCCAGCCTGTTCGGCAAGGCATGGGCGACCCACTGCATCACGCGAGGAAAGTTGTACACAGGAAAAATGCTGCCTCCCAGCACCACTGCGATATTGGCTCCGATCCCGCCAAGGACATCGACGATCTGCAGGTTCGTGGCCCAGCTTCCG
>JAKACR010000115.1 GCA_021821225.1 Bacillota bacterium
GAATGAAGCGGCGCTCCTTACGGCGCGAAGGAACAAGTCGGTCATCGAACTGCCCGAGGTCGATGATGCGATCGATCGCGTGATCGCCGGGCCTGAAAAGCGCAGCAAGGTGATCAGCGACAAAGAGAAGCGCCTCGTGGCGTTTCACGAGGCCGGGCACGCGGTTGCCGGCTATTACTTGAAGAGCGGGAATACGGTGCATAAAGTCACCATTATCCCGCGCGGCATGGCGGGCGGATACACGGTCAGCCTGCCGAAAGAGGACCGCAGTTTCATGACGAAGGAAGACATGCTCGAACGCATCATCGAACTCCTCGGTGGGCGTGTCGCGGAGGAAATCGTGCTCGGCGAGATCAGCACGGGGGCGTCCAACGACCTAGAGCGGGTCACGGAGATTGTCCGCCGCATGATCACGGAATTTGGCATGAGCGACAAACTGGGGCCGTTGCAGTTCGGGCATCGCCAGGGTGGACAGGTATTTCTCGGACGGGATATCACGTCCGAACAAAATTACAGTGATACGGTTGCCTACGAAATCGACCAGGAGATGCGCACCCTCGTCGATGATTGCTATCGGCGCACGCATGAGTTGTTGTCCGAAAAACGCGCGCGGCTGGACCTTCTTGCGGAAACCCTGCTTGAACGGGAAACGCTGGACGGCGAACAGATTCGCCAATTGATGGAGTATGGACGCTTGGTCGAGAGTGACGAGAGCCAGAGTCAGGGAGGTCCGAAGATCTCCATCGGGGGGCGCGGAACATTCGGTGATGATCCTACCCCGACTCTGACCTGATCCAAGGTCGGACAGTCCTTTTAACTGACTTAATATATGCGCGGCCGGGTTGCGGTGGGAGTGTTTCGATTTTGGCGCCAGCGGCAAGAGCAAGCGACCATGTGTTGACGGCAACCGCGCGCGAGGGGCGCGTTGTCGTTCGCGCGGTGGATGTCTTTCATATTGCCTCGGAAATACAGCGACGGCACGGGACCTGGCCGGTTGTGACCGCGGCGCTCGGACGGTTGTGCGCGATTGCGGGCGCGATGTCCACGGCGCTCAAGGATCCGGCGTTTCAAATCACGTTGCAGGTGATGGGCAACGGTCCGGCGGGCCGTCTGATCGTGGTCGTATCCGGCGATGGTTCGATCAGGGGATTTGCGGATGAGCCCCGCGTGGATCTGCCGGCGAACGCGCTCGGCAAGCTCGACGTGCGGGGAGCGGTGGGGACGGAAGGTTCGCTTGCGGTGGTGAAGGACCTGGGCCTGAAGGAACCGTACCGCGGTGTGGTTCCACTGGTGTCCGGAGAGATCGGTGAGGATTTCGCGTATTATTTTGCCGTCTCGGAACAGACGCCGTCCGCTGTTTCCGTCGGCGTCCTGGTGGATACGGACGGCTCCGTGCTGTCGGCCGGCGGATTGCTCGTCCAGACGCTTCCCTGGGCGGATGAAATGGATGCCCTGGCCATCGAACACGCGTTGGCGGACCTGGCTCCGGTGAGCGCCCTGCTGCACGCCGGAGCGAGTACGGAAAATCTGATCCGGGGTGTGTTCCCGGATGGCGTTCGGATCTTGGAACGCACGCCGCTGTTTTTCCAGTGTACGTGCAGCAAGGAACGGCTTGGTCGGATTCTGCTGTCGCTCGGTTCGGCGGAACTCGACGATATGCGGAGAGAACAGGGCGGCGCGGAGCTTGTGTGCCATTTTTGCGGCAACCGCTACTGGTTTGACGATGGGGAACTCGAATTGTTGTCCGCGGCGGCGCGCTTGCGGCCTCCGGGACGCCGGGATGGTGGAGAGAGCGTATGACAACTGCGCGTTGTGTGGACGATGTGACGCAATTGATCGGACGGACCCCGGTTGTGCGGCTGCGTCGATTGGTTTCGCCGGGCATGGCGGACGTCTACCTCAAACTGGAGTGGTTCAATCCCGGCGGCAGCGTGAAGGACAGAATCGCGCTCGCCATGGTGGAAGACGCGGAACGTGCGGGTAAATTGCGGCCCGGTGACATCATCATTGAACCGACGAGCGGCAACACCGGGGTGGGTCTCGCGATGGTGGCCGCGGCGCGCGGCTACCGGGCGATGCTGGTCATGCCAGACACGATGAGCGTCGAACGCCGCACGCTGTTTCGCGCATACGGCGCCGATCTCGTGCTGACCCCGGGAGTGGAGGGAATGCGCGGAGCGATCGCACGGGCGACAGACATTGTCAAGCAGGGGGCGGAACGCTATTTCATGCCGCAGCAGTTCGACAATCCGGCGAATGTGCTGGCGCATCGAACGACGACCGGCCCGGAGATCGTGCGCCAGATGGAGGGCCGTCTGGATGCTTTTGTCTCGGCTGTCGGGACCGGAGGCACGATCACAGGAGTTGCCGAGGTGCTGCAGACCGCCATTCCGGGGTGCCGGATCATCGCTGTCGAACCGCGTGAATCTCCTGTGCTGTCGGGTGGAAGTCCGGGTCCGCACAAGATTCAGGGAATCGGAGCGGGATTCGTCCCGTCGATTCTGAACCGGGCGTTGCTCCATCGGGTGATCACGGTCAGCAGTGAGGAGACGCTGGCAATGGCCAGGCGCATTGCAATGGAGGAAGGCATTCTCGTCGGAATCAGCACAGGTGCGGCAGTATATGCCGCACTTCAGATGGCGCGCGAACTGGGGCCGGGCAGGCGGGTGCTCGCTATATCGGCGTCAAACGGGGAGCGCTATCTAAGCACGGCGCTGTTCGCTGAGTGAGGCGGACCGTTCCGGATGCTTTGCTTATGATGGGTTATATGGGATTTTATAGGTTTGTCAGAGGGGATTCAGGGTGATACAGTCTACGGTATCAACGCGGCACGGGGGACGCGCCGAATTGGCGGAGTTGGGCCAGCGCACATTAATCATGGGAGTGCTCAATGTGACGCCGGACTCGTTTTCTGATGGCGGGCGGTTTTTTGATGTGGAGAAGGCAGTGGAACACGTCCGTGACATGATTGTTTCGGGAGCGGATATCATCGATATTGGGGCGGAATCCACGCGACCGGGGTATACCCCGGTGGCGGAGGACGAAGAGTGGCGTCGCCTGGCACCCGTATTGCGCCGCCTGCGCGCGGAGTTCTCCTGTCCGTTGTCGGTTGATACGTACAAGCCTCGGATTGCGCGTTTAGCGCTCGATCTTGGCGTTGATGTCATCAATGATGTATGGGGCGGCGCGCGTGATTCCGCGATGTGGGAGACGGTTGCTAAAGGCGGTGCGCATTATGTCCTGATGCACAATTGCGCGGACCGTCTGGATTGGCCGAAGCTCGACGGGGTAGCGGAACGGGTGCGCGACGAACTGCTGGAGCTGGCGCGCCGCGCCGTCGCCGCCGGTGTCCCGTCGGAGGCGATTATCCTTGACCCCGGTATCGGCTTCGGCAAGACGCAACGCCAGAATCTTGAGCTGATCAACCGCATGGACGTATATGCCGGAACGGGCTACGCCACCCTGATCGGGACATCGCGCAAGTCGGTCATCGGCCATGTGCTCAATGTGCCCGTCAAAGACCGGGTGGAGGGCACCGCGGCGACGGTTGCGGTCGCGATTGCGCGCGGCGTGAACATCGTCCGGGTTCACGATGTGGCGGAGATGGCGCGCATCTGCCGTATGACCGATGCGGTTGTGCGTGCGACCGCGGACAGGTGAGGACGAGCGCGATGGTGTGGGATGCGGATGGTTAATGGCGTGGAAAATAAGGGAAGAAATGATCAGTGGCACACATATCATGTCGCAATGGGTGCAAACTTAGGAAATCGTGAACAGTACTTGGCGTCCGCTCTGCGCGCGCTTGATGTGTTACCGCATACACAGCTTCAACGGGTGTCGTCCATCTACGAAACCGTCCCGGACAGTCCGATCGCTCAGGGAATGTATTTGAATGCGGCGGCGCAGTTGCGATCGTCTCTCGGTCCCGATATGCTGCTCGGCTGCCTGCTTGGCATCGAGGCGGCGCTTGGGCGAAAGCGCGTAGTGCGCTGGGGGCCGCGCGTGATCGATCTGGATCTCATTTTGTTCGAGGATCATGAGATACACACCGCACCCATGCTGGTGATTCCCCACCCGTTGCTGCGAGAGCGACCGTTCGTTCTCGTGCCGCTTGCGGAGATTGCCCCGGATGCAATCTGTCCGCCGGATGGAAGGACGGTGCGTGAACTGTGCGCCGATGTCCAACAGAAGGAGAGCGTGCGATGGTACAAGAAATCTTTACAAGGCGATTGAGAGCGTACCGGAAGCTCAAACAGTGGACCCAGCATGACCTGGCGCGTCGGCTCGGGGTCTCCGTGGCGGTCGTGGGGGGGCTTGAGCGCGGAACGCGGACGCCGACCGACCAGGAGATTGAGCAACTTGCCCAGTTGCTGCACGTGACAAAAGCGGAACTTGGACTGATGAGCGAATGAAGAATCTGGAGATTGGCGACGTGACGATTGCCGACCCGGTGATTCTCGCACCCATGGCCGGCGTGTGCAATCCGCCTTTCCGCAAACTGGCGAAACGTTTGGGCGCTGGCATGGTCTGCGCCGAGATGGTGAGCGGAAACGGGCTGGTTCACAGGCATGAAAAATCGAGGAGTATGCTGCAGATCGTTCCTGATGAGCATCCGGTCAGTCTTCAGCTTGTCGGGAACGATATTGACACGATGGTCGAGGCGGCGGAGATGGTGGCTGACGACACCAACGCGGACATCATTGATATCAACATGGGTTGTCCGGTGCTAAAGATTTACAAGAACGGCTCCGGGGCGGCCCTGGCGCGCGATCCGTCCTATGCGGCGCGGATTGTGGAGGCCGTTGTCAGGCGTGTCGACCGCCCGGTGACGGTCAAGTTCCGCAAGGGATGGGACGATGACAGCGTCAATGCGGTGGAAGTCGCCAAAGCGGTGGAGGCGGCGGGTGCAAGGGCGGTGGCCGTACATGGACGAACAGCGAAGCAACTGTACGGCGGGCAGGCGGACTGGTCGATCATCCAGCGTGTAAAGGAAGCTGTTTCCATCCCTGTCATCGGTAACGGGGATGTGTCATCGCCGGACGATGCGCGGCGTATGCTGCAAGAGACAGGTTGCGACGGGGTGATGGTCGGTCGCGCGGCGCTCGGCTACCCGTGGATTTTTCGCGAGATTTCGCATTACCTGAAGACGGGCGAGAAGCTGGCGCCGCCCGATTACCGGGAACGGCTGGAGGTTGCGGTTGAACATCTGCGCATGCTCGTGGAAGACAAGGGGGAGTATACGGGAGTCCGCGAGATGCGCAAGCATGCGGGTTGGTACGTCAGAGGGATTCCCGGCGCAGCCGAGTTAAGGGAGCGGATCAACCGCCAGGAGAGCGCCATCGGCATGGAGGAACTCTTTCGCGAAGTGATCGGGCGGTGCTAAGGACACGGAGCGGTCGTTGACAGTGTCATTTGGCTGCCCTATAATGACCAAAGATTCTCAGTCTATGTGGCCGGTACACGCCGAAAACCGGGTTAGCCAGGAGAGTGACCGCCTGCGAAGAAGAACGACCCCTTCTTCGTGGGGTAGCATGCAAGATCTAAAGGAGCGAACGGCATGTCTGAGAAAGAAGTGCTGTTGACACCGGCTGGCTTGGCAAATTTGGAAGAGGAACTGGAACACCTCAAATCCGTGAAGCGTAAGGAAGTCGCCGAGCGGATCAAGATCGCGATCAGCTATGGGGATCTGAGCGAAAACTCGGAGTATGAAGACGCCAAAAACGAACAGGCTTTCGTCGAAGGCCGGATCATCACGCTGGAAAAGATGCTGCGCAACGCCCGCCTCATCAACGAGGAAGAGGTGGATACGGGCGTCGTGAGCGTGGGATCGACCGTGCGCCTGCGCGACATCGAATTTGCGGAGGACGTGGAGTATCACATTGTGGGGTCCGCGGAGTCTGATCCATCACAGAACAAGATTTCCAATGAATCGCCGGTGGGACGGGCTTTGCTCGGCAAGTCCGTGGGATCGATGGTGGAGGTCAATGTGCCGGCGGGCACGATTCAGTACGAGGTGCTGGACATCCGGAAGTGACGGTGCGGGACGGCGCCCGCCTGCTGCGGTTTGTGTCCCTCAAGCAGTCCTGCCGCAAGGGCATCCAGGGAGGTGTGCGTGTTATGGCGGGGAATAAACACCTGCAAAGCGATACTCCGACCAGCGTGCTGGGTGTGGCGGACGGCCGGGGATCGACGCCGCGTGAATCCACGTCCGACGAGGCGAGTCTGCGCCATGAAAAACTGGTCTGGTGGCGGGAACGCGGGATTGACCCATTTGGCGGCAGTTTTGCGGTCAGTCATCACAGCGGGCAGATCGTCGAATGGGCGGAGGGCAAGGCGCGCGAGGAGATAGAGGCGCAGAGTTGGCGGGTTCGCGCGGCGGGAAGACTGATCGGAAGGCGCGGGCATGGCAAGGCTGTGTTCGGCAATCTGCTGGATGCGGAAGGCTCCATCCAGATTTACGCCAGGATTGACACGCTGGGAGAGCGGCGGTTTGAGGAGTTCGAACAACTGGATCTTGGCGACCTGATCGGTGTGGAAGGGGTTGTATTCAAGACCAATCGCGGGGAAGTGACGATTCATCTGGAGTCGTTCACTCTGCTGGCAAAGGCGTTGCGCCCATTGCCGGAAAAGTGGCATGGCCTGACGGATATTGAGACGCGCTATCGCAGGCGGTATGTCGACCTGATCGTAAATTCCGGGGTGCGCGCGACGTTCGTGATGCGCAGCAGGATCATCCGGTCCATGCGGCGCTGGCTGGATGAGCGAGGGTATCTGGAAGTGGAGACGCCCACGCTTCACACGGTGGCGGGAGGCGCCGCGGCAAAGCCGTTTTATACGCACCACAATGCACTGGGATTGCCCCTCTCCATGCGCATCGCCCTTGAACTGCACCTGAAGCGCCTCATTGTGGGCGGATTGGAACGCGTCTATGAAATCGGCCGCGTCTACCGCAACGAGGGGACTTCGACGCGGCACAATCCCGAATTCACGATGATGGAACTGTATGCGGCTTATACGGATATGTCGGATATGATGGAACTCACCGAGAGCTTGCTCGAATCCATCGCGCTGGATGTTGTCGGAGCGACCTCCATCACTTACGGTGGACAGGCTGTGGATCTGCGCACACCTTGGAGACGCGCTCATATGGTGGACCTGATCCGGGACCTGACGGGCGTGGATTTTTTTGCGCTGACAAGCCTGGAAGAGGCGCGGCGGGCGGCTGCCGAGCACGGTGTGGACATTCAGCGGGCGCACGGGTTTGGCCATATCGTCAACGAGTTTTTTGAGCAGAAGGTGGAATCCACACTTGTGGACCCCACATTTGTATACGGACATCCCGTGGAGATCTCGCCGCTGGCGAAAAGGAATGCGGTGGACCCCCGTTTTACAGAGCGATTTGAACTGTTCATCATGGGGCGTGAGTATGCGAATGCGTTCAGTGAACTGAACGACCCGCTGGATCAGCGGGAACGCTTCGAGGCGCAGTTGCGGGAACGCGCGGCGGGCAATGACGAAGCCCACGAGATGGATGAAGACTTTCTCCTGGCGCTGGAATACGGCATGCCCCCGACGGGAGGGCTTGGGATCGGCGTCGACAGGCTCGTGATGCTGTTGACCGACCAGCCTTCGATTCGCGATGTCCTGCTCTTTCCTCTCTTGCGACCGGGCGATCAGAATGGATGAGGCGAGGTGTCCGATGTGTCCTTGAGCCGGATTGCGCATGGGGAAACTTTTAAGAAAAAGCGCCGGAAGCTTCCTCCGCTTGGACCGTACTTCCGCGGAGCGCACGGGGGACCAGGCCTGAATGCGGCGCGGTTTCGCTTTGCCGTCAAAGGGCTGCTCAGTTTGCGGGAGTCACCGGTCAGCGGAGAGGGATTCAAGCTGTGGCTGGCGGCTCACCTGGAACGGAGCCAGGGGTATGCGACCGAAGGCGGATTCCCGTGGATCGAAGCGCGCAGTTCTCCGTTTCCGGATGATGATCAGGGATTGATCGGCCGGACGGTGACCTTCTCGCCGGCGAATTACCAGAATGAGCTGCGACGGTACCGGGCGGCGTTTCTGCGTGGTGGCATGAATAGCGTGTTGCAACAGAGCGAACTGTCGTTGCGCAGGAGATCTTCGCAGGATGCTGCAACCGCTTTCGCAAGCCGGCTGTGGGATGTCAATGCTTATGTGATCGTTCACCTGCACGATGTCCTGCGACGGCGTTACCGTTACATATACGACGGCGGGAAGCGCAACATTGTGCGGGATTGCGCGCGCCTGGCCGCAGTGGACGCGCATTATACGGCAAAACCGTT
>JAKACR010000116.1 GCA_021821225.1 Bacillota bacterium
ATGCCTTTGTCTAACTGAGCCGTTTCTACACGCAGACGGACAGGAGCCTGATGGCCCTGTCCGTCTGTCTTGCAAATGGGGTTTCGCTGCCAGCCGACGTCATTCCCTATGCCCTTTGCTCGGACACCGCTATCGCTAAACTCGCCGGGCATATGGCATGGTGCCGGCCCAGCAAACCTTGCCAATAGCGCGGAACTCGCGGCAAGCAAAGGGGATGACAACGGCCCAGCAAACCTGCAGACTGCCCTGTCGCGCAACTCATCAGATCAGGCATCTCACGCGCCGTGCACCGTCCCCTGTGCGGCGGGAGTGACGCCGGACGCGATACCCGCTCCGGCTGTGGCGCTCACCGTCGGCAGTTGCACCGTATCCGTGAGCGCGTGCGCCAGGAGTTCAGCCAGTGTGTTGACTGGCAGCACAAGGATTCCCTCCACATCGGCCAGTCGCTCCTGATAGTTCCCCGCAGGGATGAGGACCGTTTTTGCCCCCGCGTCGACAGCCGCCTCCACCTTTGCAAAAACGCCGCCGACAGGCCGCACGTGCCCCTGGATGCTCAACTCGCCGGTCATGGCCACCAGGTTGTTCACAGGAATTCCCGTGACGGCAGAATAAATGGCGACCGCCATACTGACACCTGCCGAGGGACCGTCCACAGGGACTCCACCGGGAAAGTTCACATGAATGTCGTAGTCGCCCAAGGGCAAGCCGGCGCAACGGCGCAGGGCCGTCACGACGTTGTCCAACGAGGCGCGCGCCATGCTTTTGCGCCGCAGCACGCGCACACCGCCTCCCAACTGCTCCTCCTCCACAACGCCCGTGATCATCATCTTGCCGCGTCCGCGATGTTGCGCAGGCGTGGCAAACGCCTCCACCTCAAGCAGCAGGCCGGATGACGGACCGTATACCGCCAAGCCGTTTACAACACCCACCTGCGGCTCATCCGCAACGTGCTTGTCCGGCCGCGGAGTCATGCGACTGCTTTGCACAACCCACTCCACATCGCAGCGCCTGATCTCTTTCCTTCGTTCAGCTTGCGCCACACCCGCCGCCAACTGCACCAGATTTACGGCTTCCCGGCCGTTGATCAGATGTTTGATGGCCACGTCCAGCGCATCATCGGCAATGCCACACTCGATTTTTGCCGCCGCGCGGTGCACGATGACGCCGATCTCCTGCGCAGTCAGAGGGCGAAAGTAGATCTCCAGGCAACGCGAACGAATGGCGGGAGGAATCTCCTCCGGTTCCCTCGTCGTCGCGCCGACGAGGCGAAAATCGGCCGGAAGCCCGTTTTGGAAGATATCGTGAATATGCGGCGGCAGGTTTGTGTCATCCGCACTGTAATACGCGCTTTCAAGCAACACCTTGCGATCTTCCAGAATCTTCAACAGTTTGTTCAACTGAATCGGGTGCAATTCACCGATCTCATCAATGAACAGAATACCGCCGTGGGCCTTCGTCACGGCACCCGGTTTGGGCTGCGGAATTCCCGCCATGCCCATCGCCCCGGCCCCTTGGTAGATGGGATCATGTACGGAACCGATGAGCGGATCCGCAATGCCCCGCTCGTCAAACCGCGCGGTGGTGGCATCCACCTCAAAAAAAACGGCATCCGTCAGGAACGGACTCCCCGCAGAGCGTTTTGCCTCTTCCAGCACGACGCGCGCTGCGGCCGTCTTTCCGACGCCTGGCGGACCGTAGATCAGCACGTGCTGCGGATGTGGCCCGCAAAGGGCCGCGCGCAATGCCCTCAGTCCGTCCGCCTGTCCGACGATGTCCCCCAGATGGGTCGGCCGCGTCTTTTCCGACAGCGGTACCGCGAGCGAGATGGAACGCATGCGGCGCAGGCGCTCCAGTTCGCGTGTCGATTCCTTGTCAATCGCTGAACGGCTGTTTTTTTGCATACGCAGCATATTAAAAAAGTAAAGCCCGACGATCCCTGCAAAAACCACCTGTAGAATCCCAAGCAATAGCAAGCCTGTGCTCACACCCGATCCCTCCCTCTACTGTCACAAGTTTTAGACAGTATTTCCATCAGGAGAGACATATAAACGACTAAACGATGACTGCCTGGTCTGCGATCGCCCATCCTGCGCACAGAAAAGGCCGGGTCCACTTCACCCGGCCTTCCGGAATCAGATCGCCTGCACAGGAGGGAACTTTATCCCATGATGGGAACGGAATTTTGCAAGCCAACCACTAGGCGGTTTCTTCCTTCTTCTTTTTCTTGCGCCCTTCGACCGTCGGTTCGCTGTCGAGCATGAGCATCGGCTCTTCCTTGTGCCTGACGGTGTCTTTCGTTACGATGCACCGCCGCACATCCGAACGGGAAGGCAACTCGTACATCACATTCAACATGATCCCTTCGATAATCGCGCGCAATCCGCGGGCTCCCGTATTGCGTGAAATGGCCTCTTTAGCAATCTCCGCCAAGGCGTCGTCGGAAAACTCCAGTTCCACCGAGTCCATCTCAAGCAACCGCTGGTATTGTTTTACCAGCGCATTCTTCGGTTCCGTGAGAATCTGCTTGAGCGCCGCCTCATCCAGTTTTTCCAGCGTCGCCACGACAGGAAGGCGACCGACGAACTCCGGAATCAGCCCGTACTTCAACAGGTCTTCCGGCAACACCCGCTGCAGGATCTCGTTCTCCTTCAGCACCTGGCGCGACTCCTCGCTGGTGCCGAAACCGATGACTTTCCTGCCGAGCCGCCGCTTGATGATCGGCTCCATTCCATCAAACGCGCCGCCGCAGATGAAAAGGATATTGCTCGTGTCGATCTGGATGAATTCCTGGTGCGGATGTTTGCGGCCACCCTGCGGCGGAACGCTCGCCACCGTCCCCTCCAGGATCTTCAGCAACGCCTGCTGCACGCCCTCCCCCGACACATCCCGCGTAATCGACGGATTCTCCGACTTGCGCGCGATCTTGTCGATCTCATCAATGTAGATAATGCCCCGCTCGGCCTTCTCCACATCGTAATCCGCGGCCTGAATGAGCTTGAGCAGGATGTTTTCGACATCCTCGCCCACGTATCCGGCCTCCGTCAGGGAGGTGGCGTCGGCGATGGCGAACGGCACGTTCAGAATCCGCGCCAGCGTCTGCGCAAGCAGCGTCTTGCCCGATCCTGTCGGTCCGATGAGCAGGATGTTGCTCTTTGACAACTCGACATCGTCACTGTTCTTGCCGCCTGTGTTAATACGCTTGTAGTGGTTGTACACCGCCACGGCAAGCGACTTTTTTGCCCCTTCCTGACCGATGACGTAAGAATCGAGAATCTCCTTGATCTCGGCAGGTTTCGGGACATCTTTCAGTTCAAACTCCTCTTCGTCGCCGAGCTCCTCCTCGACGATCTCGTTGCACAACTCGATACATTCGTCACAGATGTAAACGCCCGGCCCCGCCACGAGTTTGCGTACCTGATCCTGGGTCTTGCCGCAAAACGAGCATTTCAATTGCCCTTTCTCGTCGTTGAACTTGAACATGGGTACCCCTCCTCACCGTAAGTCGGGCCGCACAACCACCTCGTCAATCAGGCCATACTCCTTCGCTTCCTCAGCGCTCATCCAATGGTCACGATCGATGTCCTGCTCCACTTTCTCCAGAGGTTGCCCCGTTCTGTCGGCATAGATGCGATTCAGCTTGCTCCTCGTCCGGAGGATCCATTCCGCGTGGATCTTGATGTCGGCCGCCTGGCCGCGCACGCCGCCGGACGGTTGATGGATCATGATCTCGCTGTTCGGCAATGCGAATCGCTTGCCTTTTGCACCGCACGTCAGGAGCAGGGACGCCATGCTTGCCGCAAGCCCAACACAGATCGTCGATACCTGTGGTTTAATGTACTCCATCGTGTCCAAAATGGCCAGACCCGACGTGACGGATCCACCGGGACTGTTGATGTAAAGATTGATGTCTTTCTCAGCGTCTTCCGAAGCGAGAAACAGCAGTTGGGCGACCACCGAATTGGCCACAAAGTCGTCTATCGGCGTCCCGATGAAGATAATGCGGTCTTTCAACAATCTTGAGTAAATGTCGTAAGCGCGCTCTCCGCGGCTTGTCTGCTCAATGACCATCGGCACAAGATTCATCGCTGCGCCCCTCCACTCCGTGTATAACAGCCGATGCCAAGCCGCCGCACCGAGTCTCCAATCGGACAGGCTTCCAGCGTTCCGACGGGAATCCAGCGAACGTCGCGGTAGAGCGGCCTCGCTTGCGCGAGCCATTTCCCTCATTTTACACAATATCAGGCGGTCGCGCTATGACTGACCAAAAAGTCGACTGTTTTCCGCGTGCGGATGCCCTCTTTAAACAGTTCAAGCCCCGGATCGCGATCAAGCAGAACTTTCTTCGCCTCGGAAAACGGTGCGCCGATGGAATCGGCGAGCTTCTGCACTTCGAGGTCGCACTCCTCGTCGTTTACCTCGATCCCTTCCGCATGGGCAATCGCTTCTAACACGAGCGTCGACTTGACGCGCTGCTCGGCGTCCGTGCGAAACTGGGCGCGCAACTCCTCCGTTGTGAGCCCCGTGAATTCCTGGTAGGCATCAAGCGGAACTCCCTGCTGTTGAAGCCTGCCCTCGAATTCCCGCATCTGATGATCGATCTCCACATCGATCATCACCTCGGGAATGTCGACCGCAGCCTGCTCCACTGCGCGCTGCGCAACGCTGTCCCGCATATAATGCTCGCGCTCATGGTCCATCCTGTGTTCCAGGTTGTGCACGAGATCATTCTTCAGTTCTTCAAACGTCTCGAACTCGCTGATGTCCTTCGCAAAGTCATCGTCCAGTTCGGGCAGCACCTTGCGTTTGATGTCATGAATCCGGCACTTGAAGAGCGCCTCTTTGTCACGCAATGATTTCACGTGGTAATCTCCGGGAAACGTCACGGTGAACTCGGCGTCCTCTCCTTGTTGGAGTCCGACGAGCTGATCCTCGAACCCGGCCACCATCGTTCCGGAACCGATCTCCAGTTGGAAATTCTCCGCCTCTCCGCCTTCAAACGGCTCTTCATCCACAAATCCGTTGAAATCCAGGACAATCCGGTCTCCCCGTTCCACAGCGCCGTTTTCAACCACGTGCCATTCCGCATGCCCCTGACGCAGCCGTTCCAGTTCTTCTTCGATCTCATTTTCACCGACAACGAACTCCCGCGGTTCGTACTGAATGTTTTTGTAGTCTCCCAGGATCACCTCGGGTTTCACGGTGATCCTTGCGGTAAAGCGCAGTGATTTGCCTTGCTCCATCTGCTGCACGTCGATTTCCGGCCGACTCACGGGCTCGACCTCGGCCTCCTGCACAGCCTGCGAATACGCCTGCGGCAACAGGATGTCAAGCGCATCTTCGTACAGTGAGGCGACACCGAAGCGCGCCTCAAATATCTTGCGCGGAACCTTTCCCTTCCGAAAACCGGGAACGTTCACCCGCTGCACCACTCGTTTGAAAGCCCGATCAATCGCCGATGAGACCTGTTCCGGCTCCACTTCGACTTCCAGCACGCCCACATTGGGCTCTATCTTTTCCCATTTAACCGCCATCTGACGTCCTCCGCTTCTTTAATTATGGCGCCCGCGTCGGGGATATGCCCAGCCAAAGGACACTGCCATCGGCTTTCGAAGCCTTATTATAACTTGCAGGGCCTGTACAAGCAATGCGGTCTTGACACCGATATCGCCCTGATACAATCATTGGGAGAGACATGCCGCAAGGAGGAGTGGATGACGTGAAAATCAGATGGGGAGTTCTCGGATGCGCAGGGATTGCCGGACGTTCGGTCATTCCGGCCATTGCGCGGTCAGAGACGGGGAAACTCGGAGCAATCGCCAGCCGGAATGCCAAGCGCGCGCAGGGGTTCGCGGAACGTTTTGGCTTCCCGCAGTATTACGGCAGTTATCATGAAATGCTTGCCGACGCGGATATCGACGCAATCTACATCCCCCTGCCCAATCACATGCACAAGGAGTGGACGATCCGCGCGGCGGAAGCGGGCAAGCACGTGCTGTGCGAAAAACCGCTTGCACTTACGGCGGATGAGGCACGGGAGATGCGCATCGCCTGCGAACGGTCGGGCGTCTTGCTCTCCGAGGCGTTCATGTACCGTTACCATCCGCGATACGACCGCGTCCGAGCCATCATCGCCAGCGGAGAGATCGGAGAAATCCGGGGAATCCAGGGCGTTTTCACGTTCAATAACGCCGATGACCTCGCAAACTTCCGCTTCAAGCCCGGCATGGGCGGCGGCGCGCTGTACGATGTCGGCTGCTATCCGATCAACGCCGCGCGCCTGCTGCTCGGTTCAGAGCCTGTCGCCGCTTCCGCGGTCGCACAGTATTCAGAAAGACACGGCGGCGTCGACATGCAATTCTCCGGCTTGCTGGAATTTGACAAGGATATCGCACTGACATTCCAGTGCGGCATGTGGACAGCGTTTCGCAATTCGCTTGAAATCGCCGGATCCGCCGGCCGCATCGACATTCCGTATGCGTTCACCTACCGCGATTCGGCAAACGCCCACATTTATATCGAAACAGCCGGCGACCGCCGGGAGGAAACCGTCCCGCAGGTCAATGCATACACCGAGCAAATCGACCACATCGGACGGTGCCTGCTCGAAGGGACGCCGCTCCGGTTCCCGGCCGCCGACGCGGTGGCCAACATGCGTGCGATCGACGCCTGCCTGTCGGCCGCCGGCCGGCGGGAGCGAGTTCTGATTCCCCCGGAATGAAACGGGGAATCCTTCAACTGATGCGCAGTCGCGACGCAGTCGGGCTCTGTTCGGCATCCTCCGCGATCTGCTCCATGCTCTTGCCGGCGGGTTCCGGCAGTACCATGGTGAGCAACAGGCCGATAACGGAGAAGACGCATGTAACCATCAACGTGCCCGACAAGCCAAACAAGCCGAGGAAAACAGGGAAGAGAAACGTCCCGATGAACGCTCCGACCTTCGCCACGCCCGCGGACGTTCCATGCCCGGTGGTGCGCACGCTGACGGGAAACAACTCGGCGGAAAGCACGAACGTGGTGGTGTTGGGACCGAACTCGGCAAAGAAGTAGCTGATGCCGTACAGCACGAGAAAAGGTGCGATGTCGGACGTGATGCCCGGAATCGCGCCCATCAGCAAAAACGCGGCGCCCATCACGGCAAAACCGATCATCTGCAGGCGCTTGTGACCAATCCGGTCGATCGTCGTAAACGCCAGAATGTAACCGGGGACCGCCGCAACGGCGAAGATGATGAGCGTCCAGGCTTCCGTCATGATCGGCGCCGCGTTTGGCGCGATCAGATTCATGATGAGCGGTGTGGAGATGGAGTTGCCGTAATATGCGTAGTCGAACAAAAACCATGTGCCGGCCGTGCCGATCAGTGTGAGCAGCAGGCGCGGATTCGAGATGAACTGCGCAAAGGTCATCCGCTCCGCCCGTACATCGTCAGCCTCCACCTGCACCTGTCCGGCGGAGTACAGTTTCAGGTTCTGCGCGGCCTCTTTGCCCCGTCCCTGTACCTGCGCTTCATAACGCGGCGACTCCGGCATCCTGCGGCGCGAGTAGATGACAAAAAGCGCCGGGACCGCGCCCAGACCGAGCATGATCCGCCACGCCAGATCCGGGTTCATGCCGCTGGCAAGCAGCGTGATCGCGACGATCGGGCCTGCGATCAGGCCGAGCGCCTGCATCGAGAAGACGAGCGCGACGAGCTTCCCGCGATCGCGCACATTGGCGTATTCGCTCATCAGCACCGCGCTGACCGGATAGTCTCCGCCGATGCCGACGCCCATGATGAAGCGAAACACGATCAGCCAGAAGACATTCGGCGAGAACGCCGACAAAATCGCACCGATCGCCATGATCGTCGCTTCAAGTCCATACACCTTCTTGCGGCCCACGATATCCGAGATGCGGCCGAAAAGAAAAGCTCCGACGAACGCCGCGATCAGCGATGTCGCTCCGATCAATCCGATCGTGCCTTTGTCCAGGTTCCACTGGCTCTTTAGCAACACAAGCGCGGCACCGATGATAAAAAGATCATACGCATCGGTAAAAAATCCTGCGCCGGCCGTCAGCACGGCACGCAGATGAAACAGTCCGAGCGGCGCCTCGTCGAGCGCCTGAATAAGTCGATTCTCTTTTGCCATGTTGGATGTCTGCATCCCAGGCGCATTTAGCGCCAGGTTCTGCAGTTCCTCCTCTCCCACCTGCCGGTGCGCGTGATAAATTTTGAACCAATCAGGACGTGGACATCGTCCCCGGCGTCCACCGGATGATGGAACTCATCACCGTGCCGGGGCAT
>JAKACR010000117.1 GCA_021821225.1 Bacillota bacterium
GCATTTCCGGGCATCAGGCGCGGCAATAAAAAATTGACCGTAAGCGCTGTCCAGAAAATGACAAAGTAGAACGCCAGTCGCTTCAAAAGATACACGGTGCCGCCCCCTATCCTAAGAATGAAAGAGGGAGGGGAATTTCCCCTCCCTTTATTCACCCGACTACTTCGCGTACAGCCTCGTCAGGACAACGAGAGGACCGCCATAGGCATGCGTGTCCCAATAGGGATTGGCTTTCGTCGGCCAGCCCAGCACGTGACTGGAGGAATACTCACTGGGCAGCACCCTGTTCAGGAGCGGAATGACCGGCAGTTGCGCGGCCATGATCTGGCCCATCGCCGCAAGATCCCGTTTTTGTTGGGTGATCGTGAAGCTGCGCTCGAAATTCAGAGCCAACCGTTGGACAGCCGGATTGCGATAGCGTCCAAAATTAGCGGAAGCCGGTTGACCATAGGGAGCGCTGTAATTCGTGTTCATGAGCGGATTGAGGGTAAAGAATGGATTCGGCCCAAAGGCCGTCCAGCGAATACCGAGCGAGAACTTGCCGGTGGCCAGCATGGTCGCGAAATTGGGTCCCGACGTGGAATCCACTGTGACACCGATACCGATATTGTGAAGCTGTTGTGAGATCTGGCTGGCCATCGTGACGTAGTCGGTGGCGCCGGACGGAACGACGATACTGACATTGAACGGTTGCCCTTTGGGAGTCGTCAGGATGCCGTTTGAACCAAGCTTGAATCCAGCTTTGAGCAACATCGCCTTTGCCACCGACGGTGCATAAACCGCGCGATATTTGTGCTGCAATGCAGGAGTCGACCACTTAGCCGCCATACTGCTGTTGATGCCGTTGAGCGTTGCGGGCGTCGTGTACCCCGCTTCCGCAATAGTGGAAAGCGCCTGACGATTCAATGCATCACTGATCGCATGACGCACCACCGGAAGATTGAGCGGATATTGGTGCAGATTTACCTCCAGTACCACAAGTCCGAACGAAACCCGACCGACATGATTGGCGACTGGATTTTTCGCAACGAAGGACGTCTTGAGATTCGGCGCAAAAATACCCGCCCAATCAATCTGACCGGTGCCCAGTCCCAGGATGGCCGTATCATTCGATGTCTCGGCCGGATAATACACAGTCTGCAGATAAGGTTTTGGCGCCTGCCAGTAATGCGGATTGCGCGTCAGTGTGATCTCCTGTGAATTGTAGCTCTTCAGCATGTATGGCCCTGTCCCGATCGGATGAGGGTCCGCAAATGTGACGGGATTTACATGTTGCCATTGAAATTCCGGCACAATATTCGTACCGGTCAAATAATACAAGAAGGTGTTGTTCGGCTGATTCAACGTCACCTGAAACGCGTACGGCCCAAGTGGCCGGACCGATTTCATATAGCTCCAGAGTGCGTTCAGATCAACGGCCGGATACTTTTTCATCATGTCGAGCGTAAACACCACGTCGGCACTGGTGAAGGGCTTGCCGTTCGACCATCTGACCCCTTTGCGCAATTGCACTGTAAGCACCCGGCCGCCTTGACTCCAACGCCACGATGTGGCCAGCCAGGGAATGTCGAGACCCTTGTTGTAGCTCCACTCGACTAACGGTTCATAGATATCTCCGACAATATTGCCGGTATTGCCTGACGGAGAATACGGATTAAAAGAATCAATCCAGGGTCCTGAAGGTGACGGCACCATCGTTATGGATCCGCCCACACGGGGTGTCGTAGCCGCAAAAGCCTGACCTGACGACATAATGAGAGCTGCAGACAACAAAGAGACAGTAATCGAGCTGATCACGGCCGACTTCGTGTGTGAACCATTCCGACGATTGTTCTTGAACAACAAGATCAACCTCCCGTTTTGATTGATTTACTTAAGTATTTATTAAGGTTGGTCATTCTCTCTTCTTTGCTTCTTAGACCAGTCGCCTCTGTCCGCCTTCATCCCGGTGATTGCGCTAAGAAGAACTCCAAACAAGGGCACAACCCCTGGCTTCTCTTAAAATTGAAGTTCTGAATTCTCTTCCCCCTTTGCGTAGTTCTTCGGAATTTAAGAGCCTAAAGAGATTCATGGAACAGTCGGACGTGTACTCCCTGCTCCAATGTGTTGCTATCTGAAAACGTTATCATCATATTGAGCGATTGTCAACCCCTACAAGAGGCCATTATCTTTATCCACATCCGGTTTCCCGCTTCATCCAGCGCCAGCATTCGGCCAAACACTGCTGCAACTCCCACGCGGCAACTCCAAGGACCCGCACCGCCAGTCCTCGCTCCACCAGTGATGCGCCGCCGTAAACGCCGGAACCGCAGGCCGACAGATGCGCGTGCAACCATTCCGCATGCCGGTCCTCCACCGCCTCGGACAGCACCAGCAGGGTGCCGATATGGGTGTATTCGCCCAGAGGGTGAACCGCGTCCTTCCACGTTGCGGGCTGCAGCCGCAGGGAATCCCAAAGCGCCAATTCACCGTCCCAATAGACGGAAAAATGGGTGTGCACTTCTTGATAATCAAAGCACTCGCCGCGCGCTAGGCGGCCTGGGGTGATGATTTCGCTGAAAACGGCAGCGCCTCCCGCCTCCATCTCGACGATCGTCCGCCCGTGGAAACGGGCGCCCGCAAAGGGGATGACCGGTTCGGCCAGGAATTCCAACAACGCGCCCTGCGCCACATGAAACCGGGAAAGTTGCTCGCTGACTCCGTCTGCCACGCGCGATGGATGCAGCTTCAAGGCCGCCTGCATGTGCAGACACAGCTTGGCGTGCGGTTCCAAAAAACAGTCGATCTCCTGCCTGTCGCCGTTCAACAGGCCCGGAGAACAGTCCATCACGCAGATGGACAGTCCTCCATCCTCCTGCGCGAACGGCTTGGCAACCTTGAGGGGAGCGCATTGCCGGGAGTGCGCCAGATAGCTCCTGCCATCCTGGACGGCCAGTCTGGCACACCACAGACCGCGCACTCGCCGAAACCCGCTCGCTTCCGCGGCCCGCAAAGGTCCCTCCTCGTCCCGCCGCACGATCCTCGCCTCATCCTGACACACGATCCCCGACTCGTCCCGCCGCACAGATCTCGGCTCATCCCGACACACGAAACTCATCCGGCAACGCCGTCCGCCGGCAGGCGGTTGACCCGCCCCACCACCCACTCGACGACCTCAGTCACGCCGGAGCCAGACAGGATGTCCGTCAGTACGAACGGCCTGCCCGCGCGCATGCGCGCCGCATCCTCCGTCATGACGCGCAGGTCCGCCCGCACATAGGGGGCAAGATCTATTTTGTTGATGACGAGCAAACCGCTGCGCGTAATGCCGGGACCGCCCTTGCGCGGAATCTTGTCGCCCTGCGCCACATCGATCACGTAGACAAACGCGTCCACCAACTCCGGACTGAACGCCGCCGCCAGATTATCGCCGCCGCTCTCAATGAAGATCAGGTCAAGATCCGGGAACCGGCGCTCCAGATCGGCGATCGCCTCAAAATTCATGGAGACGTCTTCCCGAATCGCGGTGTGCGGACACCCTCCCGTCTCGACCCCGATGATGCGCGCCGCTTCCAGCACGCCCGTGCGGTGCAGGATCTCCGCGTCTTCTTTTGTGTAAATATCGTTGGTGATAACCGCGATGCTGAACTGTTCCCGCAAAGCCCGGCACAGCGTTTCAACCAGCGCGGTCTTGCCGGACCCGACCGGCCCGCCCACGCCGACACGCAAGGGACGCCCTCCCTTGAACACGGGATCCTCCCATCCAGCGTGGTGGTGCGGCACGGAAGAACCTGTACACATGCGATTACCCCCTTGTATCTTGAATAGATTGTTCAAAAAGGAGTCAGCACTTTCCGTCTCATTGCACTGAGCGGAAAACATGACGCGTTTCCGCCGCCTCCCGCCGGGCCTCGGCCGGCTATGACATGAATAGCCGCGAGTACAACGCGGCGTGGCGCATGGCCGCGATCTCCTGCAGGACGAAATGGCCGGACAGGTGGTCCTCCGTTGGCGAAGAGGCTGCCACGTCCCGCGCGCAGCGTTCAATGTGCGGCAGCAACTTCTGCAAAACGAGTTGTCCCTGCGTCTGCCCGAGCGGCATGGCGCGCAGCGAGTTTTGCAGCAAAACGTTCAACACGCTGTAAAAATAGCTCATCAGGGTCGGCTGCGCGGCATACCCAAGGTGCGCGCACACCCAGCCGTGCACGATGGCGGGACTGCCATGGCAGCGGCCGGCCGCGATCCAATCGCCATATAGATCAAGCTCCGCCTCAGGATACAGTTCGCGGGCCATACTCAGGTATCTTCTGCCGATCTTGCGGTTGCCTTCCCGCGCCTCCCTGGCCAAAACAGCCGCGTGGAGGCGCTGGTCCAACCGGCAAAGAGCGACCGCCGCCCGCTCCCTCCCCTCCGCCTCGGCACGAGCGGAGTCTGGCCCCGTCACTTCCCGTGCGTTCATCTCGTCTTGTCTTGACACTTCCGGCGCCGTGGATTTCCCCATCAATTCACACGTGTGCGCGTGCGCCAGATAGACGGCCGCTCCCTCCAGCGCAGACTGATTGCGCAGGTACGACTTGAGCCAGGCCGCCAGATCGTCCGCCGTCTCGATCCGCCGCTCCTGAAAGACGGTCTCCAGCCCGAAGGAGTGGGCGAAAGCCCCTGTGGGAAACGCCGAGTCCATGAGTTGAACGAGCTGGATGATCGAGAGCATTACCCATTCCTCCCCACGCCGGTCCGCCAGTTCCGTCCCCTTTTTGAACGATCTCTAAAATAAAAAGTAGCGTCGCGCCATGGGCACCGCATCCGCCGGCTCACAGACCGTCGGTTGCCCGTCCACCGCGACCTCGTAGGTCTCGGGATTGACCTCGATGGACGGCGTCCCGTCACTGTGGACCATGTCCTTCTTCCCGACGGTCCGGCAGCCGCGCACAGGCAGCACGGTTTTTTGCAGTCCCAGGTGCTGAGCGACGCCCGCGACAAGAGCCGCCTGCGACACGAAGGTGACCGCACTTGAGAAGGTGGCCCGCCCGAAACCGGCAAACATGGTCCGACCGACCACCGGCTGCGGCGTGGGAATGGACGCGTTCGGATCCCCCATCTGCGCGTGGGCGATCACGCCGCCTTTGATCACCAACTCCGGCTTCACGCCGAAAAACGCCGGCTTCCACAACACGATATCCGCCCATTTCCCCGTTTCGATCGATCCCACATAATCGGCGATCCCGTGCGCAATCGCGGGATTGATCGTGTATTTGGCGATGTACCGCTTCACCCGCGCATTGTCGTGATCCCCTGTCTCTCCGTCAAGCCGACCCCGTTGCCGCTTCATCTTGTCAGCCGTCTGCCACGTCCGCACGATTACTTCGCCGACGCGTCCCATGGCCTGCGAATCGGAACTGATCATGCTGATGACGCCCAGGTCGTGCAGCACGTCCTCGGCCGCAATCGTCTCGGGTCGGATGCGCGAGTCGGCAAACGCGACATCCTCCGCAATCCGGCTGTCCAAATGGTGGCAGACCATCAGCATGTCAAGGTGCTCTTCGATCGTATTGACAGTGAACGGGCGCGTGGGATTGGTGGACGATGGCAGCACATTCGCCTCTCCGGCCATCCGGATGATGTCCGGCGCGTGTCCGCCTCCGGCTCCTTCAGTGTGATAGGTGTGGATGGTCCGACCCTTGATGGCGCGCACGGTCTCCTCGACGAACCCCGCCTCGTTGAGCGTGTCGGTGTGGATCGCCACCTGCACATCGTACTCGTCGGCGACCTGCAGGCACGCATCGATGGCGGCGGGCGTACTACCCCAGTCCTCATGCAGTTTCAGACCGATGGCGCCCGCCTCCACTTGTTCTCTCAGCGCCTGCGGCTCCGACGCATTGCCCTTGCCAAGAAACCCGAGATTGACAGGAAACGCTTCAGCCGCCTCCAGCATGCGGTGGATATTCCACGCTCCCGGCGTGCACGTCGTCGCCTTCGTGCCGGTCGCGGGACCCGCGCCGCCCCCGATCATCGTCGTGACGCCCGACTCCAGCGCCGTTTCGATCTGCTGCGGGCAGATGAAGTGCACATGGGCGTCGATGCCGCCTGCCGTCGCGATCAGGTTTTCACCCGCGATCACTTCCGTGGCGGCGCCGATCACGAGATCTGTCCGCACCCCGTCCATGGTGTCGGGATTGCCCGCCTTGCCGACCCCGACCACCCTGCCGTCGCGGATGCCGATATCCCCCTTGACGATCCCCCAGTGATCGACGATGAGCGCGTTGGTGATGACCGCGTCCAGCACCTGTTCCGGGTCCGAGCCGCCGTTTCCGGAGAGGCGGGCCATCCGTCCTTCGCCCGGTGCGCCAGCGCGGACTGCCCTGGAGGATTGCCCCATGCCGTCGCGCACCACCTTGCCGCCGCCGAACTTGCACTCATCGCCGTACACGGCAAAGTCGGCCTCCACCTCAATGATGAGTTCGGTGTCCGCCAGTCTGACCCGGTCGCCCACCGTGGGACCGAACATGGCCGCATACTGCCGGCGAGTGATCGTGACGGCCTGTGGTGGTGCAGAGTCCATCCGGCGGGAATCCGGCGCTTGGCCGATGGGACCGCCCGCAAGACCGCGATGGCCGTACACCTCCTTGCGTCCGCCGTAGGCGACCAACAAGACGGGCTTTTCCTCGCCGGGTTCAAACCGCACCGCCGTGCCGGCAGGAATGTTGAGTCTCATCCCGAACGCCATTTCCCGGGAAAAATTCAGTGCGGCATTGACTTCGTAAAAATGGAAGTGCGACCCGACCTGGATCGGGCGGTCGCCCTGGTTAGCCACCGTCAGGCGTACGGTTCGGCGGTCCGCATTCAGGCGAATTTCGCCGCCGGACAGCATGTACTCGCCGGGTTTCACCTCATCCCTCCCCCCTTTCAGGAGCGTGTTCAGGCGTCGGCGGCCGCGGACAGATCGGCTGATGGACGGTGACCAGCTTCGTCCCGTCCGGGAACGTGCACTCCACCTGGATCTCCTCGATCATCGCGCCGATTCCCTCCATGACGTCTTCCTCGGACAGCACAGTCCGCCCCATATCCATCAGTTCCGGCACAGATCGTCCGTCGCGCGCGCCCTCCATGATCTCATAGGTGAGAATCGCCACGGTCTCCGGATAATTCAGCTTCAGACCGCGCTTTTGCCGTCGCCGGGCCAAGTCGGCCGCCACCACGATCATGAGCTTCTCCCGCTCTCTTGCGGTCAACCGCATGCATCGCACACCTCCCGGATCTTCCGGCTAAGGGACATGTGATAAAGTCCGCGCAGCAGGCGCCTCGATCCTGCATATAGTGTTTGGGGCTTCAGTCAAACACTATATGCACTGTAACACGCCTGCCGGAATTTGTTTTATCACATATCCCCTAAACACCCATGCCCGTGCGGAGCACAAGATTATCATAAAAAAGCCTGTTCAAAAAGGGGGCAGGTAAGATCCACGCAGTGCAATGGGACATGGGATCACCCAAATTTCAGAAGGCGCCATGATCCCATGTCCCCTTGGAAGCAGCCAGAAATGCGGACCGAGTGTACGTTTTTGGGTACGTAAGGGAGCATTTCTGGCGATGACGCCGCAATGCGCCGGGGAGTTCTGGCCCCTTTTTGAATAACCTCTAAAAATGGCCGAACGGCTATTTTCTCATCAAAACACCAGCCGTTGGGCCGGGATGTCAGGCCACCCCCGATGTCCCGGAGGGCTTTACACATGTCCCCTTGTCTCAGCCCCGCGCATCCGCGAGTTCTGCCCATTTTCCTCTTCATGGCGAAAGACATGCGTCGTCGAATCGCCGCGGCGGGGCAGCGCCATGAAAACCAAACCGAAAGCCACGCCCGCCGCAATGACCGCGTCCAGCCACGGTGCGACCAGGCCGGGGCCGAAACGCAAAAAGGCAATCATCACGCAGGCCAGGTACACGGCCGCAAAGAGGGCGCCGAATTTCATGAACCTGTGCGAATGGCGCCCCAGGCGGTGCGGCGTCAGGTCGTGGATTCGCCACAGAAAGACGGTCGCGGTCAAATTGTCGAGCGCGAACTCAAGCGTGAGAAAAAAGCCGGCGCTCGCCAGAACGGCGCTGAAAAATGTGTTCAAAGAAGTCGCGAACAGTTGCAAACCAAGTACGAGCCACCCCCCCCAGAGCACCGTCCAGGTTGCGAACGCCGGGGCGCCATGCGGATTCACCCGCGCGAAGCGCCGCGGGAGCAGCCGGTCGCGTCCCATGGAATACAACGCCCGCGTGAGGATGAAGCTGGTCAGCCACAGCGACCCCG
>JAKACR010000118.1 GCA_021821225.1 Bacillota bacterium
GAAACGGACTTGGTGCGCACGGAGGTCCATGGCTGTCCACGTTGCGAGTACCGCGAGGACTATTCCCGGAGCGACGGCCTGCGTGTCGCGTCTCCCGGAGACTGCTCCTGGTGCAACCCATAGGTGTACGTCGAGCGGCAAGTTCCGCGCAGGATGTGCAGCAGAACCTTTCGCTGTGCGGATGGGCCCTTTTTTGACGGATGCCAGTCTTGTCGGATGGGGAGCGGCGATCGGTATCCGACCTGGATTGGAGCGTACGGTTGAGTTGTCCCTGCTCGGTCGCCATCAGGCGCAAAACGCGGTTGTGGCGCTGGATTGCGCTCACAACGAAGCCAGCGTGGCGGTCCTGACGGGCAACCTTGAGCGCGTATTTCCCGTGGCGCTAGGACGCTGGCAGCGCGTTCGCAACCGGAATCTATCATAGTGCGCGTGAGGAAGAGGAGGGACGAGGAAGATGAGTGCATTCAGTACGAATCGGCCTGCGCAGATCGGGGACGATCGCAAGGAAATATCGTCCAATTCGTATCTCGACAGATGCGCGGCGCTCATAATCGGAGGGGTTGGGCCAGAAAAGGAGCAGGGGATAGAGCGGGGTTTGGGTTGTCCAGGAAGCGGACTGTGGTTTCGCTGTGAAGGGGCGCTGTTGTGGGATGCGTACGGGTCGTTGATGCGCAGTGTCCTGATGATGGTGCATCGCTGCTCTTCTCTTCGCGATGTGTATGTGGTGGCAGAGGACAATCCTGCACGGTTGCAAGAAAGCAGTTCCGTCGAGATGGGTGCAGGCATTCCTGCGGATGTCATGAGGGCGATGGACTATCTGCTTCGTCATGTCCATGGTGTGGATCCAGCGGTGTGGTTGGGCGCCCGCCCGGATCCAGAGGCGGCGGTCCGCAACTCCGTCCGGCTGCTCCAAGGACATCCTTTGATGCCGGAATCCATCCGTGTCCAAGGATTTCTGGTTAGGGAGACAGGGACACGGCTGCTGCCGCTGCAGGTCTGATATACTAAAAATTTCCAATACGCGGCGCGACCTGTGGAACGTGGACGCCAGCGGCAATGGGTTATTGGAACAGTATGAGTAAACAGGTGCGTAAACAGGTGCGTAAACAGAATGGAGAATGCGACCATGGGACAACGAATCCCTATCTCCGTCGCCTACGGAGACGGCATTGGGCCTGTACGCAAACGTGCGTCCGAGCGTGTCCTACCATCCGTTTGTCTACACGAAGCACCCCGCCATGGACGTGGTCATCGTCCGCGAAAACGAGGAAGACTTGTACGCCGGTATTGAGCACCGACAGACGGCCCGGCTTTTGGCGGCGAGTCCTTTTCGCCCGCCGGGATGGAGGCGTGGATGCGCGACCGGATGCAGGGTATTCTGGGGTGATCCGATCCGCGGAAGACCGGATGCCGAGAGCAGGTGCCTAACGGCCCGCCGTTGTATTCAACCACGTAGAGCACTGTGAGTTCCGGCCGAAAGGCGGGGCCGTTGCGGCCACCGTTGATGGTGCGGACTCCGGAGGAGGACGCGTTGCGGTTGCGCCGTGCGGGGAGTTGACCATTTTGTACTCAGACCGCAAAATAATTTGATGAAAGCGAAATCAGTCGACGTCCTGGAGCGCCGGCTTGGACGGATCGCCCTATGATTCCATTCGCTCACACTCACCGGGAAGGCAGGAGAAATTACACGTGACCCTACGCGAACCGCCCGATTATGCCAATCACCGCCTGCTGCAACGCAACCGACTTCCGGCATGCGCCCACTTCGTCCCACACGACGATGCGCCATCGGCCCTGACGTTTGACCGGGGCCGCTCCGACCGGCTGCTGTCGCTCAACGGACAGTGGAAATTCCACTATGCGGACCATCCGGGCCGGGCGCCGGAACGATTTTTTGCCGAGGCGTTCGACGACACGGCGTGGGCCGACCTTCCCGTACCCTCGCAGTGGCAGATGCACGGTTACGGCCGCCCGCATTACACCAACGTCATCTACCCCTTCCCGGTCGATCCTCCCCATGTACCGTCGGACAACCCCACGGGTTCCTACCGGCGCGGGTTTTTGCTCCCGGACGGCTGGCTGGAGGATTCCGTGATCCTCCGCTTCGACGGCGTCGATTCAGCATTCCACGTCTGGCTAAACGGGCGGGAGGTCGGCTACAGCCAGGGAAGCAGGCTGCCGGCGGAGTTCGACGTCACGGACCACCTGCGCTCCGGGATCAATACACTTGCCGTGCGGGTCTACCAGTGGTCGGACGGCAGTTACCTGGAGGATCAGGACATGTGGTGGCTTAGCGGCGTCTTTCGCGATGTGACGCTGGTCCGCCGGCCGCGCCAACACATCGGGGACATCCGCGTGCGAACGCCGCTGGACGGGGATTGCCGCGACGCCCGTCTCCAGGTGCAGTTCACGATCGTGAGCAGAAAGGCTACGGACGCCGCCACCATGAGTCCCTTGTCCGTGCGATTGACCCTGATGGATCCGTCGGTCGGCATGCTCCCGGGGTTTCCCGTCAGCCGTGAGGTGTCCTCGCCGACTGAGTGGACCGGCGTCGAACTGGAGATGCCCGTTGCGCAGCCGCGCAAGTGGTCGGCCGAAGATCCCGCGTTGTACCATCTCGCTGTGGAGTTGCTGTCGCAGCAAGGCGAGATCCTGGAGGCCGTGGCCCTGCGCGTCGGTTTTCGGCGTGTGGAACTAAAAGGCGGCAACCTGCTGGTCAACGGGCGGGACATCCTGTTCAAAGGCGTCAACCGGCACGAGTTTCACCCCCTGTACGGCCGGTCCGTCCCGTACGAAAGCATGGTGGAAGACGTTCTTCTGATGAAGCGGCACAATATCAACGCTGTCCGTATGTCGCACTATCCGAACGATCCGCGATTTTACGACCTCTGTGACGAGTACGGGCTTTATGTCATCGACGAGGCGGACCTGGAATGCCACGGTTTCATGACGGTGGGGGACGCCGACCGACTCTCGGCGGACGAAGAGTGGCGCGACGCATACGTGGACCGCGCGCAACGGATGGTCGAACGCGACAAGAACCACCCCTGCATCATCCTCTGGTCGCTCGGCAACGAATCGTCTTTCGGCCGGAACCATGAGGCGATGGCCGAACGCATCCGCGGCCTTGATCCAACCCGGCTGCTGCACTATGAACCGGACAGCGGGGCCCGGGTGGCGGACGTGCACAGCACCATGTACACATCGCATGCGGAACTGGACCGCCTGGGCAGGCAAAGCGACCTGGACAAGCCCCACATTCTCTGCGAATTCGCCCACGCCATGGGCAATGGTCCCGGCGGACTGCGGGAATACGTGGACCTGTTTTACCGGTACAAACGCCTTCAGGGAGGTTTTGTGTGGGAGTGGCTGGACCACGGCATTCCCAAACACACGCCGGATGGGCGGATGTACTACGCATACGGAGGAGACTTCGGCGATGAACCCAATGATGGCAATTTTATAACCGACGGCCTGCTGTTCCCGGACCGTTCTCCGTCCCCTGGACTCCTGGAGTACAAGAAAGTGATCGAACCGGTGCAGGTGGACGTGGTCGATGCGGTCGCAGGCCGCATCCGCGTGACAAACCGCCACGACTTCCTCTCGCTCGACCACCTCCGCCTCTCCTGGCGCCTGGAGACGGACGGGCGTCTCGAGCAATCCGGCGCGGCGCCGTTGCCGCACATCCCGGCGGGCGGAAGCGCCGAACTGACGCTTTCGATCGCACCGCCGCGATCGTTCGATTCCACAGCGGAACGGTGGGTGACGCTCACCTTCACCCTTGCGGCGGACACCATCTGGGCCAGCCAGGGACACGAGGTGGCGTGGGCACAGTTCCAGTTGCCCGAAGCGGCGGCCGCCCACGCCGGACAGCCTGCGGTCGCCGGCGCCGCACAGCCTGAAGACGCCGCCGCGGCACAGCCTTCCGCAGCCGCGGCGGGCGTGCTGTCATGTGCGGAACACGGCGGACAGTTGATCATCCGGGGCAGTCGTTTTGATCTGGTATTCGATCTGCTGTACGGACGCATCCATTCCTTTTCATTCGCGGGTCAGCCGCTCCTTCAACGCGGTCCGACGCTCGATTTCTGGCGTCCGCCCACCGACAACGACAGGCCCATCGCCCCAGACTGGCAACAGGCGGGTTTCCCGCTGCTGCAGGAACGCGTGGACCAGGTGCGGTGGCAGGCGGACCCGGACGCGCGGCACGTCGATCTTCTGGTTCGCACGCGTGTGGCGCCCCCTGTCTGGGCCTGGGGATTCTCCTGCGAATACCGCTACCGCATCACGGCGGACGGAACCGTCCACCTGGAGGTGAGCGGCGAACCACACCAGCACACTCCTGTACTCCTGCCGCGCATCGGCCTGACGGCTGAATTGCCGCGGACGCTCGACCGGGTGGCCTGGTACGGCCGCGGTCCAGGCGAAACGTACAGCGATTCCAGACAGGCGGGCCGTGTCGGTTTATTTCGCAGCACGGTCGATCAAATGTATACTCCGTACGTCCGGCCCCAGGAGTACGGCAACCGGTCGGACACCAGGTGGGTCACTCTGACCAACGGGCGGGGAACAGGGTTGCTTGTGGCGGGACGTCCGCGCTTTGACTTTGCGGCCAGACGGTTTCGCGTACAGGACATCGCGGCCGCCCTCCACACCGTGGATCTGGTCGATGCGGGGGCGGTCATCCTGTCCATCGACCACGCGCAGCACGGCATCGGCACAGCCAGTTGCGGGCCGGGACCGCTGGAACCGTATGAACTGCGCGCGGCTGCTTTCCGGTTCGGCGCATCTTTGCGGGGATTCGACGCGAATGGGAGCGCGCCCGCGCATGGCGGGTCTAACTTGTGACTGCGACGGCCTTCGTCTGCCAGCCCCGATTCGTGGCCCACTGCACGAAGGAGTCCGCACTTGCCTGATCGGTAAATTCGACCGTGTAAGCCGTTTGGGCCGATGGGGCGGGAGCGGGCTGTGAAACGGTTGCAGTGCTTGCGATGGTGAGGGTTTGTGCGGCCGGATTCAATGCGAGTTGCAACTGCTTGTCGATGAAAAAGCGCAATCCGAAGAGTTGTGTATTGCCGAGTGATGGGTCGACGATGCAAGCCACATGAGCGTACGTCTGTCCGCCGATTTGCACGTCGACCTCACTTTGGTATGCGCTGGCGGATCCTGTGACGCCCTGGATCGTCAGTGTTCCAAGATTGGGCAGTCCGAGCGCAGACGCCGTAGCGTCGGACAGCGTCAATTCAAACGCGCCCGTATCAAGTATGAAAGGGCTGGACATGGTGCTGCCCTGGTAGCCCAGGGCGAGATCGAAGTGAAAAGCATCCTGTGCAATGATTCCGTGAATCGTCGTTTCTGTCACGGGGCACCCTCCTTCAGGGTCTTGCCTGGGTACAGATTTTCGCACGTTGGCGCGACCGTATATCGTACGCGCAAAGAGGATGGCGGAACCGACAGAAGCCTGCCAGGCTGGCCCGAATACCGACAAATCCGCAGCTATGGATAGACTGCGAGAGTTGCTGCATAACGGATTGGTGCATGACGAACATCCTCGAGGCGTGTATCCGTTTCACTGTGCCATGCCATCTCATACGATAGTGTAGACATGGAGGTGGTTCAAGAATCATCACACGGGGGTGGACCACGCAGACGGCGGCGGCGGAACAGGAATCCATGAGATTACATTCCCGGTGTGGCTGATTCAAAAGCTTGCCAAACCGGGCGCCGATGCGGTTCCACAGGCCGGGGAGACCGCGCAGGAAGCTGAACAAACCGTGAAAGAACATGGGGATTAAGGCGCAGCATTCTTGTGTGTTGCGCCTCTTTGCCGCCTCATTAGCCGGATTGAGCCTGATAGTACACATCGAAGTCCGCAGAATGGCCGGTCTCGTATGAACGGTAGGAGATTTTAGCGTATCACAAGAATCGCAGTGGGGCTATGGCTTGAGTCGTGAGCCCGGGGACAATCGTTTGCGAATCAATCGTATAGTCCCGGTCATTCGGACTGATTTCCAGATAGACCGTCACTTGGTTTGGCGATCTGTTTACAACGGCGTACGAGAGATTCGTTTGGACCGACACGTCCTGTGACGGCAATGATTTGATCCATATATTGTAATATTATCAGTACTGTGCTCCAACGGGCGAATGGACACTGGCTCTACGATACTTTCTACAACCACGGGCGTTTGGATCCCGGACACCGAAACTGGTGCATTGATCCTGTCGACAACGACAGGCGACAGGATGGTGGAGACCATCACTGGCGTCGAGATGTTTCGAACGCGCACGGACCGGAGAATCTTGCGAATGTCGACAGGATGCTTGATTTGTCGAACGTTGACCGGATGGAGGACGCCCCTGATCATGACGGGCGTGAGGATCTTCTTGATCACAGAAGAATTTCTGTGCGAGTGTTTGGACAGTATCCTTGCAATCACAAGCGATGTGGTGGTGATCGATACGGGCTCCGTCGACCGGACGGCGGACCTGGCAAGGGACAGGGGATGCCGCGTATTCTCCTATGAATGGCGCGACGACTTTTCTGCGGCAAGGAATTATGGGTTGCAAAAAGCAGAGGGTGACTGGATCCTTTCGATTGACGCGGACGAACGCATCCACTTGAACGCCGCTCAGGCAGACCTGGACAGCCTTCTGGAACGCACAGACTGCCAGGCGTTTACGGCTCCCATCATCAGCTATGTGGGACCTGGTCTGGTGCAGGCGCGCGCGGAGCAGGATGAGCGGATTGTTCTATTCAAGAACAACGCCAAGGTCCGATTCCAGCATCGAGTCCACGAGGACCTCTCCGAGAGTCTGATGGCTTGTCATGGGCCAAATTTGAAAACTGGACGCCTTCCGCTGACCATTCACCATCTCGGTTACTTGGACCCGGTGGTGAACGCCCGTCAAAAACACGCGCGAAATATCAGGTTACTGGAACTGGAGATCGAAGAGAGCGAGCCCTCTCCCTGGGTGGACTACTGCTTGGGCACAGAGTGGTCGAGTTGCGGGCAATGGCAAAAGGCCGTACAGCCGCTCGAACGGGTGGTCGGTCATGCAGCCCTCGCCCCGTATTGGGAATTGGCGGCCCACACGTTATCGTACTGCTACCTGCAACTGGGGATGCCCGACCGGTGCATCGCAGTCTGCGACTTGGCCCGGGAATTGGAGGGAGACCACCAGGTTCCGTTTGCCTTTATGAGAAAGCTGGCACAGTGGCAGGCGTCCAGTTCGCTTTCGAGCATGCTCTCGACCCTCTTTGCAACGGAATTTCCTCTGGAAGAAGACTATTATGCCTTTCTCCTGGCGTATCGCCGCGCAGTGGAGCAACTGTGGAGCGATACAGCCAGAGCCAGGGGAACTGTGATAAAGTCCGCCTGCTTAAATCTGGATTATCACAGTTCTCCTGGAGGAGTGAACTCCTAATGGATGACTCTTCCCTGACAGATGAACAGAAGGAGGAATGGGCGCATGATTCGCGAGCGACACGAGAATACACTGACCAGCATCATCGTTCCCACACTCAACCAATGGGAGTATACGCGTCAATGCCTGGACAGCATACGCGCGTTCACAGTCACTCCTTACGAACTTATAGTTGTCGACAATGGCTCCACGGACGAAACCGTGGCTTCGCTCAAGCAGATGAAGGACGTCATTCTGATTGAGAATGACCACAACAAGGGCTTCCCGGCGGCGTGCAATCAGGGACTGGCGATTGCACGCGGCCGGCAGTTTCTCCTTCTGAACAACGATGTCATTGTCACTCACGGCTGGCTGGAGGGCCTGCTGGATTGTCTTTACGCAGACCCCGCGCACGGAGCGGTCGGCCCCGTGTCCAACTCGGTATCGGGTGTGCAAGCGAGACCGCAGGCATACGAGACTCTGGAGCAGTATCACGAAATGTCGAAGACGCGCATTCAATCCGCCCCGGGAAAATGCATCTATTCCCTGCGGCTGGTTGGATTTTGCCTTCTTGTTCGACGTGAGGTCTGCGAGGAGATTGGACCGCTTGATGAGCAATTCGGAAGAGGGACGTTTGAAGATGACGACTATTGCGTGCGAATTCGACGGGCGGGATACAAACTGGCGATTGCGACCGATACGTATATCCACCATTTTGGCAGTGTGACCAATCGTCTCGACGCCGAATACAGTCAACTGTTGGCGGACAACCAACGAAAGTTTCGGGAGAAGTGGGGGGTTGATCCCTCCTACAGCACATGGATGCGGGATGACCTCGCCGCCCTGGTTCC
>JAKACR010000119.1 GCA_021821225.1 Bacillota bacterium
TACTGGTGACCATAGGCAAACAAATAGCCGTCCTCGATGTCTCCGGAAGCAGAACGCGGACGCGCCCAACCCGCGCTCGTCCACACAGCCGAATGCGTGTCGTCCAGCAGTCGCCAACCCGCCTGATTCAAAAGACCATCACTGTGCAGCGGCGGCAGAATCGCCTGCGCTTGTTGCGTCGGGGCTCCAGTAGACGAGGTGTATGTATACCGCTGTCCATAGGTATAGCTGTCAAAGCTCCGGATCCACCCGCCCAGCGCCCCTGTTTGCGGCATGACGGGAACAGGCCCTGTCGGCGGGCCGACAGCGAGCGTATCCACATTCACGTTTCCGCTCGTCCCCCGCCCCGCCACCAGGGCCACCGCATTCGTTCCTGCACGCAGTGGTACACGAGTCGTTATCGTCGCCCAGGTATGCCAACTCGCCGTAGGCGGCAGCCTCAAAGTCTCGACGACACGACCATTGACGGAGAGGTCAAGCGTCCGTGTGGCAGGACCGCCAAGAAGACCCGCGCTGTTGGCATAACGGATCGCGATTTGCGCCAAACCAGCCGGAGCCCCCAAAACATTCCATGTTGCGCGAGCGCCATTGCCGCCGTTGACGTTCCCCAGCCCTGTGATAAAGCCGGCGGAACTTTGGTATCCCGCATGATCCGTTGCCAGCGCGGCGCCACCCGCCAGGCTTGCCGCTCCCGCCTGGCTGGCCTCGCCAAATGTGCTCTCTCCGCCCCAAGTGGGGTGAACGGTGATCGTGCGGGCTCCGCGCGCATAAGACAGCACCGTGTTCTCGGGAGTGAACGGTCCTGAACCGACCTTGTAACGAAACGTGAGTTGGGCCGTGCGGATCGTCAGCCATCCTCCGCGCACGCTGGATGTATACTTCGGCACAGGAAAACGGCGATCCACCACGTTTACGGTCGGTAGATTCTCAAAGTGACCCGAAGTTGAATACTCAAGACGCAACAGGCCGGCTGTCAACACCTCAATGCGGGCGTCGCCCTCGACGATGGTCGCGGCGCGGTGCGCCAGCGCGGCCCGGAAGTTGATCGGCGTAGCGAGATTCACGGGGGATTTGTCGGTGACTGTCTGCTCCGTGACTGTCTGCCCCGCGCCCGCCGGCGGCGCCTTCGTCGGCGACGCGCCGAGAAGTCCCGCGCAGAACACAACCCCTCCTGTCGCCATCCCGATCGTCCGCATCCTCTGTCGCCCAGTTCGTCCAGTTCGTTCGTGTCGCCCAGCTCGCCCGGCGCCCGTTTTACGCGCGCGCTTCATCCCACTCACGGCCATGGTCCCTTCTCTCCAATAGGCCAACGAGAATCTCCACTCCGTCCGGTTTGCCTGTTTGCTATCCTTTCACAGAACCGGCCACAAGCCCCGAAGAGATCCAGCGGTTGAGCAGGCCAAACGCAACCGTCAAGGGCAGCGCGCTCAGAATCGCGGCGGCGGCAAATTCGCCCCAGTTTTTCGCAAACTGACCCGCGATCAAGGAGTACAGTCCAAGGCCCAGGGTATAGTTCGACGCCGATTGCAGGATCGTGCCGGCCAAAATATACTCACTGAAAGAGCCAATCAGGGTGAAAAAGAAAATGACCACCAGCATCGGCCGGGACAGCGGCAACACGATCTTCCAGAAGATCTGCCAATGGCCCGCTCCGTCCATGACCGCCGCCTCGTCCAGTTCCTTCGGAACAGTATCGAAATATTTCTTTAAAAGCCATATATTGTATGCGCTCCCCCCCAATTGCACGAGGATGTACACCCAGAGATTGTCGAGCAGCCCCCACTGCGCCAACACGTAATAAATGGCCGAAATCGTGAGGAAATTGGGAAACATCTGCAGGATCAGGAGAAACATGATGCCGTTTCGACGCCCGAAAAACCGCATCCGTGAAAAGGCGTAGGCCGCCGTAGCCGTGATAATCAATTGTCCGAGGCCCAAGCTCACGCCGACGATCGTGCTGTTGCGCAGCCAGACAAGAAATTGCCCCTGCTGAAACAACGCCTGATAGTTGGCAAACGACGGGTGGCTGGGAATCAGCGAGGATGAGAAATACGCCTGCGTCGGGTTGAAGGAAGCCGTGACCACGTAGAGCATGGGCAAAATGGTTGCCACGATGACAATCCAGATGATCACACGCGAGACCCACAGCACGGTGAACTCTCCTGGACGCAGTCCTTTCTTCACTGAGGCCATCTCAGTCCACCTCCTGGAAGGCACCTGTGGCGCGCATGTTGACCCAACTGAAGAATCCGACCAGAACAAACAGGGCGATGGAAATTGTGGCCGCCAGGTCATAGCGGTTAAAATCCAGCGTCATCTTGTACGCGGCCGAAGCGAGAATATCGGTATAGCCGGCAAATTGGGTCGAATTCCTCGCCGGACCACCCCCGGTCAGGAGATAGACCGCGTTGAAGTTGTTAAACTGAAATGCAAATGCAGGAATGACCAGCGGCAAACTGATCTGCCAGACAGACGGCATGGTAATGTAGCGCAGTTTCTGCCACATGGACGCCCCGTCTATTCCCGCCGCCTCGAACAGTTCCTCCGGGATGGCCTGCAATGCCCCGAGACAGACCGTCATCATGTAGGGAAAACTCAACCACAGGTTCACGAGAATCACGGACACCCGCGCCCAGAAAGGATTGACCAGCCACGGAATGGGAGGAATCCCAAACATATGGATCAGGGCGTTGATCTGCCCGTAACTCTGATTCAGGAGACCCTGCCAGATCAAGATCGAGATAAGTCCGGGTACGGCCCAGGGAATGATAAGGATCGACCGATAAAAGGTGGACTCTTTCATATTCTTGTTATTCAGGAGAACCGCCAGGAACAACCCGAGCAAGTAGTTGAGCGATGTCGCCACTACCGCGAATATCACCGTCCATATGAATGTCGGGATAAACACCTGGGCAAGAGGATCGCTCATTTTGAACAGATCAATAAAATTCTTGAATCCGACAAACTGTGGATTCGTAAAGTGGATGGCGCTGGCGTTCGTAAACGCCACGACGATGGTCAACAGCGTGGGAACAATGCTGAAAATCGCGATGGTGACGAGCGCTGGCGTCAGGTAGCCGTAGGCCGACCACTGCATCTTGCCCCGCTCCCGACGACGCTTGCTTTTTATGCCCAGACTCAGTTCACCCTTCGACACGGTCATCCCTTCCCCTCAAACCTTGCAAGTGAAAGGCGAGAGCGGCCACGCAGCGGCGGCCGCCCGCCTTTTGTCCAAAGACACGGTTAACCCTGTTGCACTTGAATGCCTTTTTTAATCTGGGCGACAAAGTCGTGCGCTCCGGCCGCCGGCGACACTTTTCCGAGGATGATGTTGGAAATCTCGCCCATCGCGCTCCACACCGCCTGCATCTGCGGAATGTTCGGCATGGGAATGCCGACCTTCGCCTGTTTCAGGAACGCCGCGTCGAAAGGATTGCTCTGCACTTCTTTGGAATTCTGCAAATTGACGAGCGCCGGCAGGTCCGCATTGACACGGAAAAACTGGATTTCCGGAGCCGTCGAGAGGTACTGGGCCAGCGCTGTGGCGGACGGGATGTTGTGCCCGCGTTGATTGACCATGGCTGTCATCACGCCGATAAATGGACGGGCCGGTTTCCCGTTGGGGAGCTTGGGCAACGGCGCGACTCCGAGATCGATTTTCGCCTTCTGATCGTTCGAAACATCCCATGGTCCATCGATCATCATTCCGAGTTTCCCGCTCGTGAAATGAGCAAGAGAAATGGCGCCCGTCGTATTCGGGTTCATCCAGTGATACGACCAGTCCATCGCATGCAGGAGTTCAAAACCCTTGATTGCGCCAGGAGAGGCGAGGCCGATGTCCGCGGGGTCCAGTGTACCATTATGGTTGCCAAAGATGTAGCCTCCCATACCGCTGATAAAGGCAAAATCATAGTACAGATTGTGTTGGGAGAAACCGAATCCGTGCTGGTTGGCATCTTTGACAAACTGCGCCCACGTGACGGGAGGGGTCTTGATCAATTTTTTATTGTAGAAGAGAGCGGTCGATTGCACGGACATCGGGTACGCGTATGCCGTCCCGCCGAACGTCACGGCGTTCATCTCTGTCGGCGTATAGGATTTCCGGTTGATCATGTTGTTCGGGATGGGGGCGATCAAGCCTTCTTCGCGAAACAGGCCCAGATTATCGTGCGGCATGGCTACCGCAACATCGGGCCCTTTGCCCGCCCGCGCTGCGGTGGCGTAAAACTGGTACCCGCCGGACACCGCGCTCTGGTTGATCACGGTTACGGTGTCGCCGTGCGCTTTCGCCCACTTCTGCGCAAACTGTTGCACGACCGTGAACTCCGGGAGCCCCCAGTAAGACCATACCGTCAGGTGAACGCCACGCGGCAGCGACACTCTGGCAGCCGTGCGATGAACTGTTTGCGCGGCGACATTCTGCGGCGCAGCGCCCAGACCAACCGTGACAGTGCCCAGTGCGATAGCGGCCGCCATCGCCGTTTGGAATTTCTTTGCTTTTTTCATTTTTTGACTCCCTCCTGTTTTCCGTCCCTTGCTGCAAGTGCTTACATCCCATCACAGCTGTTGTCACGCATCGCAGCGCCAGAACAATCGTTTGCATGCGCTGCACAGCCCACCAGCTTCACAGAAAGTATCATAAGCCTACTCCAGAAATTACGCAAGAGGATTTCTCATGGAGAGACGAGAAATTTCGCAGGGGCGGATCCGTGAGGGAAAATCCGCTTCATTCGCGATGAATTGCGGATCTGGAGCACTTTTTAGCCATCTTCAAACAACTTGACGGCCGTCGTCCGGCAGATGAAAAATCGCGAATGCGGCAAATTGAATTGCGGCATTTCTTTGCGTTTGCTAAGATAGAGTCGCATTTCGATCATGCAAACGTTACCTCGTCACATCAGTCCTTAAACCCCGAAAGGAAGGCAACGAACATGTCTTTCGGCACGGAACAGACTCGCGCTCGCTCCGCCATGTCCAGCGCACAGGATCTCCTGGCATTGTCGGTTTATCACGAATCCGTCGAACCTTTCGCCTATGCGCAGGGGGACCGGCTCTACATTCGTTTGCGCATTGGCCGGAACCTGGCCACCGGCGTTGAGGTGGTGCACTGCGACAAGTTTCTGGCGGACAAAACGACAGCCGTTGCCGCGACCTCGCATTACGCGCTTGACGGCGATCACCACGAGCTATTTCAGGCTGAGCTCGTTTCTCCCACCAAGCGGTTCAAGTATTTTTTCCGCATCAGCGTCCATGAACATGTCTCTTACTTCAGCCGGCAGGGTCTTACAGAGAACGCCCCCTCCTGGGACGATGCGTTTGAAGTGCCGTACTTGGGCGAACGTGACCAGTTCGATGCGCCGTCTTGGGCTGAGGGCGCCATTTACTATCAGGTCTTTCCCGATCGCTTTGCTCGCGACGACACCGTCCCGTCCGCGCGAAAATGGTCCAAGTGGAACGCCGTCCCATCCGCCAAGAGCTATTTTGGGGGTAATCTGAGCGGTATCCTCGCCAAACTGGATCATTTGACGGAACTCGGAGTCAATGTGCTGTATATGACGCCCATTTTCCTGGCGTCATCCAACCACAAATATGACACGATCGACTATTTTCGCGTAGATCCTGACTTCGGAACGGAAGATGAATTGCGCACATTGGTTGAAGAATGCCACCAGCGCGGCATTCGCGTCGTCCTGGACGCTGTATTCAATCATATGGGCAGCGACAACCCGATATTTCTTGACATCCTGAAAAGAGGCCCCGAATCGCCATATGCGGATTGGATCTATCCGAGCTCATGGCCGCTGTCGAAGAAAAAACGAAATTACGAGACATTCGCTTACGCGGCGCATATGCCAAAATGGCGGACGGCGACGCCCGAAGTGGAAACCTACCTGATTGATGTTGCCCGGTACTGGATCGAGAAAACAGGGATTGACGGATGGCGGCTCGACGTGTCCGACGAAGTGGAGCACACCTTTTGGCGACATCTTCGTCAAAGTGTGAAACACCTCAAGCACGACGCCCTCATTTGCGGGGAAATCTGGCAAGTGGCTACTCCGTGGTTGCGCGGAGACCAATTTGACGCCGTGATGAACTATCCCTTTACGCGCGCCGTGCTGGACTGGCTCGGCAAGGGTGTCATTGACGCGACGGGATTTGACTGTCGGATCGAACAAATCCGCGCGCAATACCCTGAAAACGTTCTCCCTTATCTCTGGAGTCTGCTGGATTCCCACGATACACCGCGACTCCTGGACGAATGCCGGTTCAACCGCAGGCAAGCCGATCTGGCGATGTTCGTCCAATTCACCGCAGTGGGATCTCCCGTCATCTACTACGGAGACGAGGTCGGGATGACGGGAGGAAAAGATCCACTGTGCCGCGGCGGCATGCTGTGGGAAAAAGAAGACCAGGATCGAACGGTGTTCGAACACTACAAGCGATTGGTGAACCTGCGCCGCACCCATGCATCCCTTCGACAAGGCGCCTATCGCCCTCTCTTTCGCGGAATATCCCGACAACTATACGGCTATCTGCGCCAAGCAACAGATCCGGATAAAGGAGTGGAGGAAACGACCTTTTGTGTGTTGAACAACGCCGATGGGCCGGTGGGGTTCACCTGTTCGGATGCTTTATTGCCCGGCGGGCTGTACAAGGCGATATATGGGCATAAGAGTGATGTATTCGTCAAAGCCGGAGATACGCTGACCATTCCGGGGAAGAGCGCCATCGCGTTCCTGCGGACGGAGGATGAACATGGCAGCTAATATCAAGGATGTCGCGAAACGGGCTGGCGTGAGCCCCTCCACCGTGTCGCGCGTTATCGCAAACAGTACGCGCATCAGTGAAGGAACGCGCCAACGCGTACGCACGGTCATGAAAGAGCTCAATTATCATCCCAACGCGATTGCCCGCAGCTTGGTGAAGCAAAGCGCCCAGGCGATCGGTCTGCTCATTCCAAGCACAATTGACCAGTTTTTTTCAAATCCGTTTTTCCCTGAAGTGCTCCGCGGAATCACACAAGTTGCCCAGAACGCCGGATACGATCTGTTCCTTTCGACCGCGCTGCACGGGCTAAACGATATCGAACGCCTGGAACACATGGTGCGCGGCAAACAGGTGGACGGCGTCATTCTTCTTACGGCAAGAATTTCCGACCCACTGTTGGTGGTGCTGACAGAGAATCACATTCCAGCGGTGCTGATTGGGCGGCCGGCAGTCCCGACAACGATCTCGTGGGTCAATAACGACAACAGGCAGGCGGCGTACGACGCCACGAACCACTTGCTGAAGCTGGGGCACAAACGCATCGGCTTCATCGGCGGGGCGTCCGACCTGGTCGTAACCATGGATCGCTTGTCCGGTTATGCATCTGCATTGGAGGACGCCGGAATTTCCTTTGATCCCAGACTGGTCATCTCAGAGGATTTTTTAGAGGAGGGCGGCTATACGGGCATGACGCGATTGTTGGCTATCCCAGAGCGGCCCGGCGCCGTCATCGCATCCGACGATGTTCTGGCATTCGGCGCCATGCGCGCCGCCGGCGAACTGGGCTATCTCATACCGGACGATCTCGCGATCGTGGGATTCAACGATATTCCCCTCGCCAAGCTGTCCAATCCGCCGTTGACCACCATGAATGTGCACATCTTTGAGTTAGGACAGCAGTCCGCCCAAATACTCCTTGGCCAGATGAAACGCCCCGACTCCGATCCCAGGCAGCATCTTGTCTCGCACGACCTCGTGATTCGGCGGTCCTGCGGCGCATGGAATCCCCTGACGCCGAGATCCTACCAGGGCGATCCCCTCTAACAGAGGATGTTCAAAAAGGGGACAGGCCCTAACAGCCATCCCTCCAGAGCAAGAAACAGGGGTGTACCAAGAAACACGGGCCTCCGCGTTTGCGGAGGCCCGTGTCGTTCCGACAAACAAAATCAAGACGGAATCGTCAGATTCCAGGTGACCCCGTTCCAGGAACTCTGGATCCCTGCCCGTTTGAGCACCTGCGTGATCCAGTAAATGGGCATGTACGTGGTGATATCGCCGTGCGCCGGGTCTTTTGCATAGATTCCCTGCACATTTCGCACCAGGACACCGTTCAGATAAAGCCCCATATTCCCCTTGCCGGGGCGGGACGCTTGAACGGTCGCCGTGGGATCGGTCAATTTCCACTCGTGACCGTTCCAAGTCCCCTTTATGC
>JAKACR010000120.1 GCA_021821225.1 Bacillota bacterium
TCGTTGAGAATCTCTCTCACGATTTGCGCTTTGAACTCGGGTGTGTAGGTCTTTTTCATACCTTAGTCTTACATCGCCTTTCACCTCGTGTCTAGTTTCTTGGGTCCACTATAACTGGCAAGCGCATTTTTTGTGAATGTAAAGGTTGCCCCCCATACAAAGGCAATCAACAGGAGCGAAATATTCGAAATAATACGATATACAGACATTTCCAAACCGCCAGTCCTGCTATTCGGATTATTTCTTTATTGGATGCAGCAGGTTCGAGGAAGACCACTGAAAGGAGACAACACCATAAGAATACACGAATCAGCCATGAGATACCAACCGCGTCTGCGGGTGCTGCGATGCAACAGAGACGGAGGAAGGAGAGCGCAGGAGAGCGGCGATCAACGGAACCCTGAACCGTCTTGTGGAGCGGATGCTTGCCCGCATCCCGGCGGATGACCGCCCGCTGGTGGAACGCTCGTTGCAGTTGCTGCTCACCGCGCTGCAAACGGTGTTTGCTGGGTCGGCGCCCTGCCCTGTGCCCGGCGAGTTTAGCGCCATTCGCACGGAGTCGTCCAAATCAGGACTCTACGGCATCGATCTGCCGTCTGGGGCGCGCCTGGTCAGCGGGTTTGTCCGGGCGACCAAACCGTCCGCCGCAATGAACGCCGCGGACCCGTCGATTCACCAGGTATCCCCGCCCGACGGCGGCGGCCAGGAACCAAGCAGCCGTCGCAGCAAAACAATCTGGCCGATCACAAGATCCAGGCTGAAATCCTGCCAATAGATCAGGTGATTCACAATTTGCCAGATGGTGTGCGACGCCCCACGCACTACCCGGTCGGCCAATTCCCACGGGAGATCCTCCAAAATGTTGTCCGCGCTGTCGTGTGAACCTTTGCCAGAAACGCTGTTTAAGATCATTTTCCGCAAACCTGATATCCGCTCCAAGCTGTTCACCCCTCAATCGACCGCCGGAATCCTGGCCTGCAGCGCGGCCGCGGCCTCCCGGACGGTTTGCTCGACCACAGCGAAAGCGGGCAATCGCCCCGCCATCCGCACTCCCTGACCGGCCCAGAGAGCCATGAACGCAGGATTGTCCGCCCGGGCTGCCGCGGCACGGATACCGCGCGTGAGCGCATTCTGGACCGGATAGGGCGGGATGCGCCCGCCATAGGACGCCATCCGGCGCATGAACTCCGTCACGATCCCGCGCGCAGCCTTCCCTGAATAGACCCTTGTGAGCGCCGTACTGTCTTCGGACGTCGCCAACAGCGTCTCTTTGTATACCCGGTGTGCACCGCTCTCCGGACAAGCGAGAAACGCGGTTCCCATCTGCACTCCCTCGGCGCCGAGCACCAGACAGGCTGCCAATCCCCGGCCTTCCATGACACCCCCCGCAGCGACGACTGGCACGGACACTGCATCCACCATCTGCGGCACCAGCGCGAGCGTTCCGATAAGCGCGTTTTCCTCCGCATGGGCGAACGTGCCGCGATGGCCGCCGGCTTCGCTGCCCTGCGCGACGATCACATCGACCCCCGCCTGTTCCAGCGTCACTCCCTCACGCACGGTGGTGGCCGTCCCCATGACACAGATGCCCGCCCGCTTGAGACGCTGCACAACCGTCGGACCGGGAACGCCGAACGTGCAACTGAACACGGGAATCTTCTGGTCCACCACCATAGCGATCTGTTCATCAAACGATTCGGCAAACGGTTCGGAATCCCCGGCATCCGGTGAAGATTCCACCCCCAGCTCCTGGCGCAGCGGGGACAACACGCGCTGCATTGCGTCAATTTCCTCTCTGTCGATCCGAAACGGTTCCGGAATAAACAGGTTCACGCCAAACGGCCGGTCGGTCATAACGCGGATGCGCGCCACGGCGGACTCGATCTGCTTTGCGTTCATGTACCCGGCGCCGAGTGTCCCCAATCCGCCGGCGTTCGAGACGGCGGCCACCAGCTCGGGCGTCGTCACGCCGCCCGCCATGCCCGCCTGGATGACGGGGTGCACAATCTGCAGCCTGTCTGTCAAACGGGTGCGCAATCTGGTCATCTCCTCTCCGTCCATCGGGATCTATCCTTTCCTTGATGCCGATGTCGGTTCACCCGGATTATACACCCCCGGCTCCGCGCGCACTTCCGGAATCGGATTGCAGCACAGCGGCGCATGGAAGAGGTATGACGGCAAGCTGTATGGTAAACTGTCTGCGGGATATCGCACACACGAACGGACACACGGAGGCATCGACGAATGGCGGCGACAATGGAACAACTGGTGGTGCTGGCCAGGCACAGAGGCTTTATCTTTCCCGGTTCAGACCTGTATGGCGGTCTGGCGAACAGTTGGGATTATGGACCGCTCGGCGTACTGCTCAAAAATAACGTCAAGCGCGCGTGGTGGCAGAAGTTCATCCAGGAATCGCCGTACAATGTCGGACTGGACAGCGCCATCCTGATGAACCGGAACGTCTGGGTCGCATCAGGACACGTCGGCCACTTCAACGATCCCATGATCGACTGCCGCCAATGCAAGGCGCGACACCGGGCGGACAAGCTGATCGAGGAAGCATTGTCGGAAAGAGGCGAGGAGCGCATCGTCGACGGGCTCCCCTTCTCCGCCATGGAAGCGCTGATCGAAGAGTACCGCATCCCCTGCCCCGACTGCGGAGCGCACGATTTCACGCCCGTCCGCCAGTTCAACATGATGTTCCGGACCTTTCAGGGCGTCACGGACGACGCGGCAAACGAGATCTTTCTGCGCCCCGAAACCGCGCAGGGCATCTTTGTCGATTTTGAGCATGTGATGCGCACGATGCGCAAGAAACTGCCGTTTGGCATCGGCCAGATCGGCAAGAGCTTTCGCAATGAGATCACACCCGGCAACTTCATCTTCCGGACGCGCGAGTTTGAACAGATGGAACTCGAATTTTTCTGCAGACCGGGGACAGACGATGAATGGTTCGAGTACTGGCGCGCGTTCTGCCGGGAGTACGTCCTCTCACTCGGACTCCGGACGGACAACGTCCGGTTGCGCGACCATGAGCGCGAACAACTGTCGCATTACAGCAAGGCGACCACCGACATCGAATACCGCTTCCCATTCGGCTGGGGCGAACTGCTCGGCGTCGCGAACCGGACCGACTTTGACCTGTCGCGCCACGCCGAGCATTCCCGCAAGGACCTCACCGTGCGCGAGGACGACGGCGAGCCGTTCATTCCCTACTGCATCGAGCCGTCCATCGGCGTGGATCGCCTGCTGCTCGCGCTACTCGCCGACGCCTATGAACAGCAGGCGCTGCCGGACGGGGACGAGCGCACGGTGCTGCATTTTCATCCGTTTCTCGCACCTTATGCGGCGGCCGTGTTCCCGTTGTCCAAGAAACTGGGCGACCACGCCCGCGCGGTGTATGCGGAGCTTGCCAAAGCGTTTTCGGTCGATTATGACGACAGCGGCTCCATCGGCAGGCGGTACCGTCGGCAGGATGAGATCGGTACGCCGTTTTGCGTCACCTTTGATTTTCAGTCATTGGAGGATCAGGCCGTGACGATCCGCGACCGCGATACGATGGAACAGGTGAGAGTGGCCATCCGCGACCTGCGCGCATGGCTGCGGGAGCGGATCGTCCTGTAGAAATCCCGAGTCCGGATCCGGTGATGGATGGACAGCATTTCCGGAGCGTGTTTGCCGGACGGACGCGGATTTGGGAGACTGGAGTGGACGAGCGATGAAGATGGGACCGAATTCCTTCAGGCGGCAACTGATGAACGCCCGCAATTCCATTCTTGGCATCGCCTGCTGTGCGGCAGTCGCCGTCGCCTGGTATGCGTTGATGGCGCCCCGTCTACCCGGGGGTGCGGTGGGACACGCGCCACAGGGAGGATCCACTCCCATCCAGCAGGGCACAGTCATCGGGCAGGTCCGGTTTACCAATGGCGATACGGCGACAGGCGGACACGGTCAGCCTGTCGCCGGCATCCAGGCCGCCGTCTCCGAGCAGATCGCGTATCACATCCACGCCCACCTCAGCCTGTTTGACAACGGACGGCAAATCGCGGTGCCTCGCGGAATCGGCATTGTCCCGCCGCGCGTCGTACAGGATGGCTTTGTCGTCGGGGGCAGAGCGTTTTACTGGCTTCACACGCACGACGCGACCGGCATCATCCACATTGAGTCGCCCATCCGCCGCCTGTACTCGCTCGGCCAGTTTTTCGCCGTCTGGGGAGAGCCGCTGACCGGCCGCGATGTGGCGGGCATGCGGGGCAGCGTGCACGCATTTCTGGACGGCCGGCCGTATCATGGCAACCTGCGGACGATTCCACTCACCGCGCATGCGGAAATCACGCTCGAAGTGGGGACGCCCATCGTTCCGCCGCCACGCTACATCTTCCCGCCGGGACTCTGACCCCCGGACCCTGTCCGGACAATCTCCAACAGAGGGCGGGCGGGCAAAAGTCGCGCCGAATCCAAGCATGGCCGTGCCTTTTGCCCGTCTCGCACCCGCACAGGTCCCGCTCTCTCAGCCCACGTACGTGCTGCTGACCTTGAGTTGCACCGTCTGTTTCTCCGGAATGGCGATCTCCTGCCCGGTTTGCGGATTCCTGCCCATGCGAGCCGCGCGCATGGCCGGTTTCAGTTTGCCCACGCCCGCGATCGTGACTTCCTCGCCACTGTGCAGTTCTTCGACAATGGCCTTCTGCAGCGCTTTCCACGCCGCCTCCATATCCTTCTTGGTCAATCCGGCGGCATCCGCCGCCCTGTGGATCAACGCATCTTTACCCACGCGCTATCGACCCCTCATGGACAAAATAGGTTGCGATCATAGAATAGCGCATGACCACGTTTCCTGTCAGCACTTTCGGATACTTTTTGCGAGAAATGCTCTCTGATGACCGCTGATTTCTCGGGAATCGGCGCGCCTCGGCGCGGATGCGTTCCGAATGTCCGGAAGCACCCGCGCTTTCCGCCTTCACCACACATGTCCCCCGGCGCGCCGTATCACATCGTGCTTAACGCCAGATTCTGATGCACGCGTCCGATCGCCCGCGCCAACAGCGGTGCGGCCGGGATCACCTGAATCGGCAGTTCGTGCATCTCCGGCCGCAGCGGCAACGTGTCCGTCACGAGGATCTCGCGGATCGCAGGATGCCGCAGCCTCTGTTCCGCGGGAGCCGAGAACACGCCGTGCGACGCGCACAGCACCGCCTCCGGTCGCGCGCCCATGGAAACCAGGGTATCGACGACCTGAACGATGGTCCCTCCCGTATCGATGATGTCCTCGATGACAATCGGCGTCTTTCCCTCGACATCCCCCACAAGATGGGTGATGACCGCTTCGTTGTGCCGCGGCCGCCCTTTATGCATAATCGCCATGGGCAATTCCAGCAGGGCGGCAAATTTCTCGGCCGTCTTGGCCCTCCCGGCGTCGGGCGAAACCACGATGGCGTCCTGCAGACCCATCTCCTTTACGCGTTCAGACAGCAGGGACAGCGCGGACAGATGATCCACGGGAATATTGAAAAATCCCTGAATCGCCGAAGCGTGCAGATCGATCGTGATGACGCGGTGCGCCCCCACCGTTGTCAGCACGTCCGCCATCACTTTTGCGGAAATCGGTTCGCGCGCTTCACCCTGCTTCTCCTGCCGCCCGTATCCGTAATACGGGATGATGACGTTGATCCTGCCCGCCGAGCTGCGCTTTAGCGCGTCGATCATCAGCAGGAGTTCGACGAAATGATCGTTGATCGGATCGGAGAATGTCTGCAGGAGGTAAGCGTCAGCGCCGCGCACGCTGTCGGGGAACTGCGCATACAACTCACCGCTTCGAAAACGGGACAATGTGACAGCTCCGAGTTCCACCCCGAGGGCGGACGCGACATCCCGCGCCAACACGGGATGCGATGAGCCCGTGAACAGCCGAAATGCCTGCAACGAAAGGCCATACTCCACCATGGGCCATCACTCCCCATCCCCGTGATTCGTTGTATGCGGTTTCGCTTTTACTGTACCATTCCGGCGCACACATTGTGAATGCCCGCAACCCTATAGATCGCAGAGCTTTGTGAATTTCTGCGGTTGCTCGCGGTCAACGTCCGAAAATCCCCACATCGAGCATCCACATCACCAGAAGAATCCAGAGAACCGTAAATGTCGGCGCCACGATTTGAAAGGATGCGTGCTTTGTCTTGTGTCGGAATCGCGCCATGCCCAGCCATGTTCCAAGCGCTCCCCCGGCAATGGTCAGAAAAAACAGCGTGCGTTCCTTCACACGCCTTCTTCGGCGATGGCGGGCGCGTTTTTTGTCCAGGGCCATAAGGACAAACGTCACTCCGTTCATGGCGGCGAGATACGCAAAGACCCACTGTTCCCATCGCACCGGAACACCCCCTTTCTTACGACCGTTCTGGACCGAACGCTTGTTTGCTCCATTTCCGGAGTATGCTATAATCGCTCCATCACCGACAGGAGGAAGCACATGGCTCGACTGACTGTGCACAACAAGCAGGACGCCATTCTCGCGTTTATCAAGGAACAGGTGCGAAGGCGCGGCTATCCGCCTTCAGTAAGAGAGATCGGTGATGCGGTGGGCCTGGCAAGCACGTCGACCGTGCACAGCCATCTCGCCAAATTGGAGAAACGGGGCTTGATCCGCCGCGACCCTACAAAGCCGCGCGCCATCGAAGTGACGGCCGAGAGCGCCGGACGGACGGCATCCGGCTATGTGCCGCTGGTCAGCAGGGTGACAACCAGCGCCGGGGCGTCTGTGACGTTCGAGGAAACCGTAGACTATATCCCGCTCCCGCCGGACATTCCCGATGACAGCGACGCGTTTGCGCTGCGCGTGGCGGAAGACAGCATACCGGACGCGGACATCCGGTCCGGAGACATCGTTTATGTAGAAAGGCGGGGCGGCCTGGAAAACGGCGACATCGTGGTTGCCCTGACGGATGACGGAAGAATCGCCATCAGGCATTTTTCCCAAGAAAGTGATCGCGTTTTCCCGCAACCGGGAAACGCCGCGCCGACGCCTTCGCGCCAGCCGCCGACCGCCATCCTCGGCCGGGTCATCGGATTGTGGCGCACCCTGAATTGATCATCTATTCGACCGCGTCCGCGAGAATGACGGCCGTCGCCGTTCACTCAATACAGGGTCAGGTACTGCTCCCGCTCCCAGGGATGCACCATGGTGCGAAACATATCCCACTCGATCAGTTTCGCTTCGTGGAAATGCGCGTATGCGTGCTCACCAAGCGCGTCGCGCATGATTTCATCGTTGGCCAGCTCGTTGAGTGCTTCGCGCAAACTGGAAGGAAGGCTGTGAATGCCCGCGCGCACGCGCTCCATCTCGTTCATGACGTAGATGTTGCGATTGATCGGCGCGGGCAGCGTTAACTTTCGTTCAATACCATCCAGTCCCGCGCGCAGCATCAGGGCGATCGCCAGGTAGGGGTTCGCCGAGGGATCAGGACTGCGCAACTCCAGCCGCGTCCCATTCCCGCGCGACGCGGGTATGCGCACGAGCGGACTGCGGTTTTTGGCCGACCAGGCAATGTAGCACGGAGCCTCGTAGCCTGGCACAAGACGCTTGTAGGAATTGATCAGCGGATTGGTCACCGCTGTAAAACCGCGCGCATGCACAAGAATGCCGGCAAGGAAACGCCGCCCCGTCTGGCTAAGTCCAAGTTCATCCGCCGCGTCGTAAAAGGCGTTCGTTTCACCATCAAAGAGCGAGAGGTGACAGTGCATCCCCGATCCGTTGTGCCCGTAAAGCGGCTTTGGCATGAACGTGGCGTGCAGCCCGAACTGCCTGGCAACCGTCTTGACGACGAGCTTGAAGGTCATGATATTGTCCGCGGCCGCGAGCGCGTCGGCGTAGGCAAAATCAATCTCGTGCTGCCCCGGTGCAACCTCGTGATGGGACGCCTCCACATGGAAGCCGAGCGATTCCAGCACAAGCACAATCTCGCGCCGGCAATTTTCACCCAGATCGACGGGCGCAAGGTCAAAGTATCCGCCCTCGTCATTCATCTCGGTCGTCGGTTTCCCGTGCTCATCAAGCTTGAAGAGGAAAAACTCCGGCTCCGGTCCGACATTCATGGTGGAAAAACCGAGCTGCCGCGCCCGCTCCAGTTGGCGTTTCAAAATACCGCGCGGATCCCCCGGAAACGGCGTCCCGTCGGGC
>JAKACR010000121.1 GCA_021821225.1 Bacillota bacterium
AGATGAAGGCGATCCAGCGGGAGCTCGGCGAGAAGGAGGGGCGTACGGGCGAAGTGGAGGAACTGCGCGAGCAGATGAAGACACTCACTCTGCCCGATTACGCGACCGAGCGGCTGGACAAGGAACTGGAACGGCTTGAACGTATTCCGCCGGCGTCGGCCGAAGGGTCGGTCGTGCGCAATTACATTGACTGGCTGCTTGCGGTGCCGTGGCAGACGGACGGAACGCCGGATATCGACATCAAGCGCGCCCAGAAGGTGCTGGATGAAGACCACTACGGTCTCAACAAAGTGAAGGAACGCATGGTCGAGTACCTCGCGGTCCAAAAGCTGGTCGGACAAAACCGCGGTCCCATCATGTGCCTGATCGGTCCGCCAGGTGTCGGCAAGACATCGCTGGCGCGCTCGATCGCCCGTGCGCTGGGCCGCAAGTTTGTTCGCATGTCGCTCGGCGGCGTCCGCGACGAAGCGGAGATCAGGGGGCATCGCCGCACGTACGTGGGCGCTCTGCCGGGCCGGATCATCCAGGGGATGAAGACGGCCGGAGACTTGGCCCCTGTCTTTTTGCTGGACGAGATTGACAAGATGGGCAGGGATTTTCGCGGCGATCCTGCAGCCGCGCTGCTGGAGGTTCTCGATCCGGAGCAAAACGCGTCTTTTAGCGATCACTATCTGGAGATTCCTTATGACTTATCCAAAGTGATGTTCATCACGACGGCGAACACGATGTACGGTATTCCGCAACCACTGCTTGACCGCATGGAGACGATCACGATTCCGGGTTACACCGAGCAAGAGAAATTGCGGATCGCCGTCGATTACATGCTGCCAAGGCAGCGCAAGGCGCATGGCCTGTCGAGAGAACAGGCATCGATCAGCGAGAGCGCGATGATGAAGCTGGTGCGCGACTACACGCGTGAAGCCGGCGTCCGCAATCTGGAACGGGAGATCGCCGCGGTCTGCCGTAAGGCCGCCCGGATGATCGTCGCCGGGGAACGAAAGCGGGTGTCCGTGACGCCGAAGAATCTGGTGAATTTCCTGGGACCGTCGCGCTATCACTATCGTACGGCCGACGCGGAAAATCAGGTGGGCGTGGCGACCGGTCTCGCTTGGACGGAGGCGGGCGGCGACACGCTGGCGATTGAAGTGTCGTCCGTCGACGGAACGGGGAAGCTGACAATCACGGGCCAACTGGGAGACGTGATGAAAGAGTCGGCGCAGGCCGCCCTGTCGTACGTGCGCTCCCGCGCGCAGGCGCTCGCCATCGAGCAGAATTTTACCGAAAAGCACGATATTCACATCCACGTTCCGGAGGGCGCCATTCCCAAGGATGGGCCGTCGGCGGGGATCACCATTGCGACGGCGTTGGCGTCCGCGTTGACCGGTCGGGCGGTCGATCATGAGGTGGCGATGACGGGGGAGATCACGCTGCGCGGTCGCGTGTTGCCGATCGGGGGCGTGAAGGAGAAATGCCTGAGCGCTCATCGCGCAGGCATCCGCAAGATTCTCCTGCCGCGTGAAAACGCGAAGGATATCGAGGAGATCCCGGAAACCGTCAAGCAGGACCTGCAACTGGTCTTCGTGGACCACATGGACGATGTTTTGCGGAACGCGTTGATATGACATGATCGTCCGTTCCGCTGAATTCATCACGTCTGCAGCCCGACTGGACCAGTGCCCGGCGGCGGAGTGGCCGGAGATCGCCTTTGTCGGCCGTTCCAACGTCGGCAAGTCCTCGCTGATCAACAGATTATTACAACGCCGTCACCTGGTCCATACCTCGGGCCAGCCAGGGAAGACGCGCACGCTCAACTTCTTTGCGGTCAACAGGGCGGTGTACTTTGTCGACCTACCGGGGTACGGGTACGCCCGTGTGGGGAAACAGGTGCAGGCCGGGTGGGGGCCGCTCATTGAGCGCTATCTGGCGCAGCGGACGACCCTGCGGCTTGTCGTCCACCTTGTTGACCTGCGCCACGCGCCGTCGCGCGAGGACCACCTGATGCGGCGCATGCTGGTTGACCAGGGACGCCCCGCGCTGACCGTGTGCACCAAGGCGGACAAGCTGTCCCGCAGCGAGACGGCGCGCCAGTTGCGTTTGATCGGGCAGGAACTCGACTTGCGCGGTCAGCCCGCGATTGCGGTGTCGTCCGCGACAGGCGCCGGCATGGAATCCCTGTGGGCGCATCTGGACGACGCGCTTGCGACGGAATGAAAATCCATCGCAAGTGTAGCGCCATGGGCAAGGTTTGCTGGGGCGGTACCATGCCCTATGCCCGGCGAGTTTAGCGATAGCGGTGTCCGAGCAAAGGGCATAGGGAATGGTACCGGCTGGCAGCAGACATTGCCTGGCACAAGGAAATTCTCAAGATTGACCGTCATTGTTGACAAATGTTTCACACCCGGAACAGGTTTATGAACGACCCGGTGGTATAATGAGCGTGAGAGTCCGGCTGCGACAGGAGTGGGCGATATGAATCTGATATTGATGGGATTGAACTATCGCTCGACGCCTGTCGAGCTGCGGGAGCGCTTCTCGATCCTGGATACGGAGCTTGGCGCGACCCTGCGCCAAGTACAACAAACATGCGAACTCGATGAAATTGTGATCGTTTCCACCTGCAATCGAACGGAGATGTACGCGACGGCGGACAGCGCGGACGCGCGGCGCAGGATTGCCCGTTTTCTCTGCGACCTTTCCGGTCTGCCGGCCGCCGTCGTCCAGCAACACCTGTACGTACACGCGGATAGCGACGCGGTGCGGCACCTGTCCCGCGTCGTGACGGGACTCGATTCGATGGTGCTCGGCGAGACGCAGATTCTCGGCCAGGTGCGCAACGCATTCTTGGCCGCGCAGACGGCGGGAACGACAGGGAGGATGTTGAACCATGTGTTCAACGCCGCCATCGCGCTCGGCAAGCGTGTGCATACGGAGACGGGCATCGGCCAGAGCGCGGTGTCGGTCGGCTACGCCGCGGTGTCATTGGCGAAGAAGGTGTTCACGCATTTGTCGGACAAGTCCGTGCTGGTGATCGGCGCCGGCAAGATGAGTGAGTTGACACTGGCGCACCTGCGCGCCCACGGCGTGCGCAAGATTGCGGTTGCCAACCGGACGGCCGAACATGCGCGGCAACTGGCGCAAAAGTACGGTGGGCGACCGATCGCCATGGCGGATGTCCCGGCGGCGTTGCGCACGGCGGACATCGTGATCAGTTCGACGGGCGCCCATCGCCTCGTGCTGACGCGCGATGTGGTCGAGCCTGTGATGAGGCGGCGCAAACAGCGGCCGCTGTTTTGCATCGACATCGCGGTGCCGCGGGACATTGATCCGGAACTGGCCAGGCTGGACGGCGTGTACATTTACGATATCGACGATCTGCAAAACGTGGTGGCGCACGGATTCATCCTTCGCGAGCGCGAGGCGTCCCGGGTGGAGACGATGATCGACGGGGAAGTGGCGGCGTTTGCAACCTGGCGCGACGAGCAGGATGTGGTTCCTCTGATTGTGGAATTGCGCGGGAAGGCGACGAATATCCAGAGCGCCGTCCTCGACAGTCTTTTGCATAAGCTTCCCGGACTTGAGGAAAGGGAAGTTCTGGTTCTGGAAAAACACTTGGGAAGCATCGTGAACCAAATGCTGCGGGAACCGATCGCCAACATCAAGGGAATGGCCCGGGAACCTGACGCAGCGGATGCGCTGGCCGCGTTTGCCCGCATCTTTGGATTGTCGAGCGCGCCAGCGGGCGCCGCACGACCGGAAGCCGAAAACACATCCGGACAACCACAATCCGTCGGCGACCGCCCGTTGCCGGACAGCGGAGGATCTGGCGCACCCGCGCGCGATGCCGCGGGCGAGTGGCGTCCCGCGTGCGGCGTGCCGTTGCCCGTCATGTGAGCGGGGGGGACGGAATGTCCTTTTTCTGGTCGCGAGGCATGTACGGTTTGATGCTCGGTGCTTACGCCGTGGGTATCGCGCTGTTCTTTGCGGATTTTTTGCGCGACAACCGCGCGGCGAACCGGGTGGGTCTTGTCGTTCTCGGCGTGGTCTGGCTGCTTGAGACGGGGTTTATGGGTGCGCGTTTTGCGGCCGAGCACTACCCGCCCATTTTCACTTCGAGTCAGGCGACGGTATTCTATTCATGGTTGTTGATCACAGTCTCGATCGCGGTGGGATACTTTTACCGGATCGATTTTTTCGCGTTTTTTGTCAATGTGCTCGGGTTTCTTCTGCTGGCGTTCGACGCTATTGTCCATCACAACCGCGTGACGGCGCCGGTGCGGTCGAGCGACCTGCTTATTTTGCATATCGGCGTCGCTTTTTTGAGCTATCTCGCCTTCGCGGTGTCGCTGATCTGGAGTGTTCTTTACCTGCTGAAGGATTCCGCCCTGCGGGGGAAACGTTTCGGAAGCGGGGCGTTCCGCCGCCTGCCTCCCCTGGAACAACTGGACGAGTACGCCTACAAGTCGGCGCTGGCCGGCATGCCGCTGCTCTTGATCGCGCTCGTGCTGGGTTCGGTCTGGTACATTCGCCTGACGGGACACTACCCGCTGACCGATCCCAAGGCGATCGCCACCACACTGTTGCTTTTCGTGTACGCCGTATACGGCTGGCTAAGGGGAACGGGCCGCGTGAGCGGGAAACGGGCGGCCTGGTGGAATGTGGCGTCATTTTTCGGTGTCATCGTCAATTTTCTCGTCATCAGCACGTTTCTCTCGAAGTTTCATCGCTGGTGACGGGCGGGCGGATAGGGACGTCCGCAGCGTTCTCGATTCTTTGCGGGCAATCGCGAAAAGGGGTGCGGCGGCATGAGCGCTGTGGATGGGGAATCTCCGCAGGAAGGCGTGTGGACGGTCGGTACGCGGCGCAGCGCGCTGGCCACCACGCAGACGCGGCAGATATTGGAGCGGTTGCGCCGCTTGCGCGGCGATGTCTCATTTGCTGTCCGGGAGATTGTGACAAGAGGGGACCGCATTCAGGATGTGCCGCTCGCTGAGGTGGGCGGCAAAGGGCTTTTCATATCGGAATTGGAGGCGGCCCTGGCCGAGGGAAGAATCGATTTTGCCGTGCACAGCATGAAGGACGTGCCGGCACAACTTGCTCCCGGATTGCTTATCGCCGCGGTGCCCGCGCGGGAGGATGCGCGCGATGTCCTCATCAGCCGCGCCGGTTACACAGTGTTGACCCTGCCCGCAAATGCGCTGGTCGGCACCAGTTCGCTGCGCCGCAGCGTCCAGTTGCGGCGCCTGCGTTCGGATCTGCGCATCCTGCCCCTGCGCGGGAACATCGACACGCGCCTGCGCAAGTTGGCCGGGCTTGACGCGATCGTGCTGGCCGCCGCGGGGTTGCGTAGGATGGAGTGGTGGACGGGCGGGACCGCTCTCGCGGGGCAGGAGGAGGCGCGCGTCGTGCCGATCGCGGTCTCTGACATGGTGCCCGCGGCGGGGCAGGGAGCGCTGGCCGTGGAATGCCGCGAGGATGATGCGCGTCTGCGTGAATTGCTCGGTCTGCTGCACGATGCGAACACGGCCGCCTGCGTGGCGGCGGAACGGGCGTTTCTCGACGCGGTCGGGGGCAGTTGTCAGGTTCCGGTCGGGGCGCACGCCATTTTTGCGGACGATGGCCGGGCGCTTCGACTTACGGCGCTGGTCGGGGCGCCGGACGGGTCCGCCGCAATCAGGGAGACGTTGTCGGGCGCGGATCCGTTCGCACTCGGCCGGGCGGCCGCAAAGCGCGTGCTCGAGCAGGGCGGTGCAGAGTTGCTGAAACGTTGGGAGGAACGAGCGTGAGCGGTCACTCCGGCGGATTGGCGGGCAGGGTGATCGCGGTCACGCGCGCCGCCGCTCAGTCGGAAGAGATGGCTGCGGCCATCCGCGCCGCTGGCGGTGAAGCGATCGCGTATCCCCTGATTGACATTCGCCGGCGCCCGCTTGGGCCACTTCGCGCAGCGTTGGCGCAATGGCCGGACGCTTTTGTGTTCACGAGTGAGAACGGTGTGGCGGCGCTCTCTGCCGCGCTTGGCGCGCCGGACGTGAATGGCGGTGCGGCGCCGGGGGAACCTGTGCCGGCGTATTGCGTCGGCGCGGCGACGGCAAGACGGGCCGCGCAACTGGGGCTGGCCGCGATGGCGGCGCCCGCCCCGCATTCGGCCGAACGACTGGCGGAATTCTTGTGCGCCACCCTCGCGCCCACGACGAATGTGCTATGGTTGCGGGGCAATCTGGCCGACACGTCCTGGGCCGCGTCCGTGAAGGCGGCGGGAATTGCGGTGAGCGATATCGTGGTGTACGAGACGGTGACAGGCGGGGCGGCGGAGCAGTTGGCCGCCGATGCGCAAGACGGCATGGTGGACGCGCTGACGTTTGCCAGCGCGTCCGCGGTGGACGTGTTTGCCGCGGCGTGGGCGGAGGCGGGACGCAAGACGCCGCCGACCCAGCCGATCTTCGCGATCGGCGAAAAGACGCGCGCGGCACTCGTGCGCCGCGGACTTCCCGTGGCCGCGCGCGCAAGCGTCGCGAGCGCGGGCGCGCTGGTGGATGCGGTGGAGGCGTATTTTGCGGAAAAACAATAATAGCGGTTGTTCAAAAAAAGGGGGCGTTTTTTCATGAAAATGTTTGACAGACACCGGCGCTTGCGCGGCGTCGCCGGCCTGCGCGACCTGGTGCGCGAACACCTTGTGCGCGTCGACGATCTGATCCTCCCGGTGTTCGCGATGCACGGCGGCGGCCGGGAAGCGATCGCGTCCATGCCCGGCGTGGAGCATCTGAGCCTGGAAGAACTGCGGCGCGAGACGGTGCGCGTGAGCGAGCTCGGCATTCCGGCGCTTTTGCTGTTCGGACTGCCGGCGAACAAAGATGAGCGAAGCAGTGAAGCGTACGCAAAGGAGGGGATCGTCCAGCAGGCCGTGCGCGCGGTGAAACAGGAGAATCCTGATCTCGTCGTCATCACGGACGTCTGTCTGTGCCAGTACAATCCCGCGGGTCACTGCGGCCTGGTGAAAGACGGCCGGATCGTCAACGATGAGAGCCTTGAGCTCATCGCGCAGACGGCGCTGTCCCACGCGGCGGCCGGGGCGGATGTGGTGGCGCCGTCCGACATGATGGACGGGCGAGTGGCGGCGATTCGCGATGTGCTGGACCGCGCGGGGTTCTCCCACATCCCGGTCATGTCGTACGCGGTCAAGTATGCCTCCGCTTTCTACGGCCCGTTTCGCGAGGCCGCCCATTCGGCGCCGGCGTTTGGCGACCGCAGGACGTACCAGATGGATCCCGCGAACGTGCGGGAAGCCCTGCGTGAAGCGCGCTCCGACGCGGCGGAGGGCGCGGATGTCCTGATGGTGAAGCCCGCCATGCCGTACCTGGATGTCGTGCGGGCGGTGCGCGAGGCGTTTGATCTGCCAGTCGCCGTGTACAACGTCAGCGGAGAGTACGCTATGATCAAGGCGGCGGCCCAGGTGGGCTGGATCGACGAGCGGGCTGTGGTGATGGAACTCATGACGGGTTTCAAACGGGCCGGGGCGGACATGATTCTTACGTATTTTGCCAAAGATGTGGCCAAGTACGTTCGGGAACTCTAGGGAGGGGACAACCATGGCCGGTTTGACCGAGCGGTCTGAAGCCGCTTTTGTCCGCGCGCAGGAGGTCATCCCGGGCGGAGTGAACAGCCCTGTCCGGGCGTACCGCGCAGTCGGCGGAGTGCCGCGCTTCATTGAGCGCGGCGCCGGGTCGCGCATCCGCGATGTGGACGGCAACGAGTACATCGATTACGTGCTCTCCTGGGGGCCGCTCATCGCGGGACACGCGCACCCAGATGTCGTGCGGGCCGTCGTCGAGCAGGCGCAGCGTGGGACCAGTTTTGGCGCTCCATGCGAGCTTGAGACAGAACTGGCGCGCGAGATCACACAGGCGTACCCGTCGATGGAACGGGTGCGCCTGGTCAACTCCGGCATGGAGGCGACGATGAGCGCCATCCGGGTGGCGCGCGGGTTCACGGGAAGAGCGAAGATCGTGAAGTTCACGGGGTGTTACCACGGCAGTGTGGACAGTCTGTTGATCCGGGCGGGGTCCGGCGTGGCAACGCTCAGCCTGCCGGATTCTCCCGGGGTGCCGCAGGC
>JAKACR010000122.1 GCA_021821225.1 Bacillota bacterium
GGGATGGTGGGAGCAGCAAGCCTGGCATTGGTAAACACGGTGTTTCAAATGGACGGAAGTACGGATAGACGAACGAAGGAAGGATGATAGATAGACTGGCAATATAGGCTTTCGCTGTGCTGTGGATGCCAAATGATAAGGAAGGAAAGGTGAATTTGATTCCCAAACGGGTGTTCATAGCAGGCGCAGCGTCCTTGGATATCGCGCAACAGAAGGGCCACTGAATCGTGGCCAATTAACAGTGTACTTTCAGTTGAAGCAGGAGTACTGCCATTTCAGTTTTCGGTGGGGGGAATCAAAATGACCGATGCACTCGGATTTGCTGTTGTCGGTTGTGGCGTGGTCGGCAAGATGCACGCGGAGCAGATACAGGCAATCGAGAATGCGCGTCTTGTGGCTGTTGTCGATGAAGTGGCAGAGCGGGCGCAAGCTTTCTCTGAACGCTATGGTGTACCCTGGTACACCGATCTGTCCGCCATGCTTGCGCGTGATGATGTGCAGGTCGTGACCGTGGCCACACCGAGTGGACTGCACGGCGACGCGACGGTCAGCGCAGCCAGATCAGGCAAGCACGTGATTGTAGAAAAACCGATTGAAGTGTCATTGCCCCAGGCCGATGCAATGATACACGCCTGCCGGGAACACGGGGTTAAATTGAGCGTGATCTCACAGCACCGCTTTGACGCGTCGACTGTTGCGGTGAAACAGCGCATCGACAACGGCGATTTTGGTCGCATGATGTTGGGTGAGGCGGCCGTCAACTGGTATCGCTCGCAAGCGTATTACGACAGCGGCGCCTGGCGTGGCACATGGGCTTTGGATGGCGGCGGCGCGCTGATGAACCAGTCGATCCACACCATCGATCTACTGCAATATCTGATGGGACCGGTGGACAGTGTGTTCGCTCACACCCGCACACTCCATCACGAGCGAATCGAAGTCGAGGACATGGCTGTGGCGGTTGTGCAGTTTAAGGGGGGCGGCATCGGCACCATCGTCGGTACGACGGCCGCCTATCCGGGGCTGTCCGCGCGTGTTGAAGTATTCGGAAGCAAGGGTACGGCAGTCATCGACAAAGACCTCTTGACGCATCTCTATCTGCGCACAGAGACGCCCGCAGAAGGGGCGAGTCATCGCGGCAAGCGCGCCAGTAACGTGGCCGAACAGGCGCAAGCAGAGGCTGCGGGTGCAGTTTCAGACCCAGCCGCTATTGCCGGTGGGTCACATCGGGCGCAGTTTCTGGACATGATCCAGGCAATTCAGACCGATCGCGAACCAATGGTAAGCGGGGAAGAAGGTCGCAAACCGCTGGAAATCATTCTGGCCATCTATGAATCCGCCAGAACAGGCAGGCTGGTGAGGTTGCCATAAGGATGACAACCGTGTTTTGCGGACAGGGAGGGATTTGAGGCGTCGTGCTATCCAGACAATGGTTGAACGAGCACCGCGATGCGGATCGCATCCTGATGGAGCGGATATCGGAGTTGCCGGAACGGGTGATTCAGATTGGCGAGGGGCGATTTGTGCGCGGTTTTGTGGATTGGCTGATCAACCGTCTGAACGTCGCGGGTCTGTTTGGTGGTCGCGTCGTGGTGGTTGCGCCGCGTCGGACGGGAGCGCGCCACTTGATCGAGTGGGCGCGTCAGGATTTCCTGTACACCGTGTGGTTGCGTGGTCTGGAGAACGGCCGGGAGGTGGATGAAGCAGAAATTGTGATGTCCGTCAGCCGGGGTATTGACCCTTACACGCAGTGGCGCGCATTCTTGAACTGTGCCGCTAACCCAGCCATCGATATCTGTGTGTCCAACACGACCGAGGCGGGACTGGCGTTTCAGTCAGAGGCGTGGGAACCAGATCGGGCCCCGGAATCGTACCCTGGGAAACTGACAGCCTACCTGTATCGGCGTTATGAGCATTTCTGCGGCGATCCAGATCGAGGGATGGTGATCGTTCCTTGTGAATTGGTCGACGATAACGGCGCTGTTCTGCGTGCGGCCGTGTTGCGGTGTATCCACGAGTGGAAGTTGCCGACGGCATTCGCCGCCTGGGTGACGACGGCCAATCATTTTTGCAATACGCTGGTCGATCGCATCGTGACGGGTTTGCCGCCGGGGGAGGACCTTCAGGGGGCAATGGATCAGTTTGGGTATGAGGACCAATTCCTGACGGTTGGGGAACCGTTTCACTTGTTTGTGATTGAGGATGGCGGAACACTGCGTGATCGCTGGCCACTGGCCGATAGCGGCCTTGCTGTGCGTTTTGTGGATGATGTCAGTCCGTATCGGCTGCTCAAGGTCAGGATTTTAAATGGGGCGCACACCGCTCTTGCCGTGACAGCGCTGTTGGCCGGACTCACCACCGTACGGGCGGCGGTCAATGATGAGTTGTTCGCCTCGTTTGTACACCATGTCGTATTTTCGGAGATTGTGCCCACGCTGGCAGTGGAACCACAATCGGCAGACCGGTTTGCACAAGCGGTCCTGGAACGCTTTCAGAATCCTTACATTGAGCATCGTCTGCAGGACATCATGTTGCACGCGTTAACCAAGTTTCGTGTGCGACTGGCGCCGACGATACAAGCACACGTACAGCGCGAGGGGCGATTGCCGCCGCTTTTGACCACGGCGTTTGCGGCGTTGCTCCTGTATTATCATCCCGACTCGGGAGCGTGCATTGAGGATCGCCCGGAACTGGAAATGCTGGTACGAAGCGTCTGGGCAAAAGAAGCAGAAGACGTCTCGTTGCCAGATGTCGTACGCGAACTGTTGGCGCTGCATGCGGTCTGGGGACTGGACGCCAATGAATGGCCTGGGGCGACGGAGACGATCGCGCGACAAATCGCCCACTGGCGCGAAAAGGGGGCGCGAGCGAGTGTGACTGCAGCGCTTCTAGAAGGGGGATTGGCGCGATGATGACGCTCACCGCTTTTGCGGACGAGATTTCCCCAGAGATCGAGGAACAGCTTGACGTACTGGTCGAAGAGGATATCCATCACATGGAATTTCGCGGCGTCTGGGGCAAAAATGTGTTGCGATTATCGGACGCGGAACTGGATCGTGTCGAGAGTCGCCTGCACGAGCGCGGAATACGCATTTCTTCGATTGGTTCACCGATTGGCAAAATTAGCATCGATGACGAGTTTGCGCCGCATCTGGTGGACTTTGAACGAGCGCTCGCGATTGCGATGCGGTTTCAGACTCGCTTCATCCGTATTTTTTCATTCTTTATTCCTCCGGGCAAGGACCCGATCCGGTACCGCGACGAGGTATTGCTGCGTATGGAGGAATTGACAAAGCGGGCGGAGGCGGTCGGCGTGACTCTGTTGCACGAAAACGAAAAGCAGATCTATGGAGATACGCCCGAACGCTGTGTGGACATTCACACGGCCTGTCCATCACTCGCTTTGCGCGCCGCATTTGATCCGGCCAACTTTGTACAATGCCACGTAGAGCCGTTTACGCGCGCGTGGCCTCTTTTGGCGCCATACGTCGAGTACGTGCACATCAAGGATGCGCGTTTCGCGGATGGGTTCGTGACACCCGCCGGAGAGGGCGACGGAGACGTAGCAGCGTTACTGGCAACCCTGCGCGACAGGGGATACACGGGATTCCTTTCACTGGAACCCCACTTGGCAAGCGAGGACGCATTTTCTGGATTTAGCGGTCCAGAGCGGTTCAAGGCGGCCGCACAGGCGCTAAAGGCCCTGTTGGTGAAGGCGGGCGTGTTGTGGCATTGACATCAGGGGTGAACACAGAGTAGCTAATTCATACAAATGGGGTGGCGTCACATGGGCCATGTCGTCAATCAATTGTTGCGCGATATCCCGCTGCCGCTGATGGTGAAAGTCAGGCAACGTTTTGACGAGTCGCGCCTGTCTGACCCCGTGGCGCAACTGCGTGCCCGCCTGACATCTTCAGGGGCAATGGCCGCGATGCGCCCTGGTGCGAGGGTGGCCGTATGCGTGGGGAGCCGGGGCATCGCCATGCTTGCTGAACTGACGCGTGCGGTGGTCGAGGAACTGCGGTCTGCGGGGATGGAGCCATTCCTCGTACCGGCCATGGGCAGTCATGGCGGCGCAACCGCCATGGGTCAGACAGAGGTGCTGTCGCATCTTGGGGTGGAGGAGCGTACCGTGGGGGCTGTCATACGCTCTTCCATGGATGTCGTAGAGGTCGGTCGTCTTGCCAACGGCCTGCCTGTCTATGTCGATCGAATCGCGGTGCAAGAAGCGGACGCGCTCGTACTCATCAACCGTGTGAAGCCGCACACGGCGTTTCGCGGTCCGGTGGAGAGTGGCCTCTTGAAGATGCTGGCGATTGGGCTTGGCAACCAGCGGGGAGCGGACGCGTGTCACCAGTTGGGTTTTGGTCTGATGGCGGAACACGTGGTGAAGATGGCCCGTATCGTGCTAGGCGCCTTGCCGATCGCTTTCGGGGTTGCGGTGGTAGAAAACGCGTATGATCGGATCTGCCGGGTTGAAGTCCTGCAGCCCCATGAGATGGAGGACATGGAGCGTGAAATGCTGGTGTTGGCGAAGTCGCGGATGCCGCGCATTCTGTTCGATCCAATCGACGTGTTGGTCGTAGATTATATTGGGAAAAACATCAGTGGAGACGGGTTGGATCCGAACATCACAGGGCGTTATCCCACGCCGTATGCGAATGGTGGGCCCACAGTAACCAAACTCGCCGTGCTGGATATGACGCCGGAATCAGGCGGCAACGCAAACGGGGTGGGCACTGCCGATTTTACGACCCGGCTCTTGGCGCAGAAGGTGGATTGGGACATGACGTACGCCAATGGCTTGACATCGACCGTCTGCGGACCCACCAAACTGGCGACGGTGCTCGATACGGATCGACTGGCTCTGCAGGCGGCGATCAAGACCTGCAATATCCTTGATTTCACGAAGTGCCGACTCGTCAGACTGCGTGATACGCTTCACTTGGAGGAGATCTGGATTTCCGAGGCGTTACTGTCTGAAGCCGTAACGAATCAAGATGTCGACGTGCTGACCGAACCGGAAGCGTTTGTGTTTGATGAGACAGGCCATCTGCCCAAATAGAAAGAGGCGCCAAAAGTGAGGTGGGATGAAGGGTGTCGGACTGGATTGAATCGGGAGCGGAATTGACCCAAACGGTGCGTCGTGTCGTCGATCGCATGGAGATCTCAGACATGCACACGCACCTGTATCCGCCTGCGTTTGGGGATTTGTTCGTGCGTGGGATCGACCAACTATTGACCTATCATTATTTGATCGCGGAAGCCCTGCGCGCGTCGCCGATCACGTATGAGGCATTCTGGGCGATGAACACCTCCACGCAGGCAGAGCACATTTGGACGGAGCTATTCTGTAGGCGCACACCCTACAGCGAGGCTTGCCGCGGGATTCTCACCACGCTGCGCGAACTGGGACTCGATCCGGGCACGCGCGATTTGGCACAGTACCGGGAGTTTTTTTCTGGGCTGACACCGGAGACAGCGGTGGATGTGGTGTTTCGCGCGGCGGGGGTTCGCGAGGTGGTGATGACCAACGATCCATTTGATGAGCGTGAGCGTGCCGTATGGCTGACCGATCGCGCGGATTCAGTGCGCAGCGACCCCCGTTTTCACGCAGCGTTGCGGATTGATTCGTTCTTGCTGGACTGGGAACGACGGCGTCCGCAATTGCGCAGTTGGGGGTTTGATGTCGGGGAACCATCGGCGTCATCCCCAGAACTTGATGAACACTCACTGGGCGAAGCCAAACGCTTCCTGATCGAATGGGCGCGCCGAACAGACGCTTTGTATCTGGCAGTATCGCTTCCGCCAGACTTCGCGTATCCGGCGGACGATATCACGACACACCTTCTCAATGGGTGCGTGCTGCCCGCTTGCCGGGAATTGGGGATCCCGTTCGCTTTGATGATCGGAGTCAGACGGCAGGTCAATGCGCAACTCCGGTTGGCGGGAGACATGGGAGGAGTCGCCGATATGCAAGCGGTGGCGCGGTTATGTGCCCACAATCCCCAGAACCGTTTTTTTGCGACGTTGTTGGCACGCGAGAATCAGCACGAATTGGCTGTGTTGGCACGTAAGTTCCGCAATGTCATGGTTTTTGGCTGTTGGTGGTTCATGAGTACGCCGACGTTGGTAGCGGAGACGATGCGAATGCGCTGCGAATTGCTAGGCACTGGGTTTATTCCGCAACATTCGGATGCGCGTGTGTTGGAACAGTTGGTGTATAAATGGAAGCATGCACGCGTCGTGATGGCGGATGTTTTGTGCGAACAGTATTCCCGAGTGGTCGCCACGGGGTGGCGGGTCACAGAGGGAGAGATCGAGCGCGATGCGCGGGCGCTTTTGCAGGACAATTTCTGGGGATTTGTCCGGTAGTTTTGCCGAGTACGACTCTGAGTAAAGACGCGACTGGACAGACTCTTGCCAGGGTCACTTCAGATACGGCAAGAGGGCAATGACACCGGTAACGGTGAAGATGCTGAACAGGGTGGAGGAAAACACGACTTGTGAGGCGAGATCCGGCTCATTGTCAAATTCCACCGCCAGGAGCATGCTGTTGAGCGACGTCGGCACGGCGGCCGAGAGGATGAGCGCCTGCCCAGTGAGGCCACTGATTCCGAAGAATCGAACCACAAGAAACGCGAGCGCAGGGCTGACCAAAAGGCGCAGAGTGTTTGAAAGCAGGACATCGGTCAACCGGAACGACCAGCGCATGGCACCCAGTTGCATGCCGAGCGTGATCAGCGCAAAAGCGATAAATCCGTCCACGAGGTCGTGCAGCGGGATCATGATGGGCTCAGGCACGGTGATGCGCAGGACGCGCAGGAGGATCGCGAGGGGTATGGCGTAGATAGAGGGTAGGCGCAGGATCGTACGGAGGATGTCGCGCCACTTCAATTTATGCGCGTTGACGCTATAGACGCCGTACGTGTTCGGCAATACATTTTGAATCAGCATGATGACCACCTGAATGGAAAGAGCGAACGGGTTGGCGTGGAACACAAGATGATTCAGCGGAATGCCGTAGTTCGCACTGTTATAAAACAGAGCGCTGTTGCGCATGGCGCTCCTCATGCCGCCGCGATACCGACGCAATCGAACGACGGCTTCCGTCACCAACATAAGACTGCCAAAAAACACCGCGTAGAACAGCAGAACCCGCTCCAGAACAGCGCCTGTAATCGTTGTCTGATCGAGTTCCGTGAAGACAAGGGCCGGTGAGAACAGGTAGAAAAGCAGCTTCGTCATCGTTTTTACTTCGAGATGAAAGATACGCTGCAGTGTCATGCCAGCTGCGATCATCAGGCATAGCGGGATGATGTTTTGAACGAGGATGTGCGTGAAGTAAGTCATGGAACACGCGTCTTGAGTCGTTCCGACGTGGTGGCAAGGGGTTTCTTGCCTTGAATCCACAACACAGCCAGCAGGGAGGCCGCCAAACTGACGACTGAAATGATCCAAAACCCCACGCTTAGTCCAAGCGTGGCACTGGCCCAACCGACAAATACAGGGCCGCCAAACATCCCCAGCGAGTAGATCGCCTGAAAGAAGCCCATGGCCGTGGCTCTGCGTTTCGCGGGAACACCTGCGATCGCCAACCCCATCAGGATGGGCATGGACAGACCTTGGCCAAATCCGTTGACCGCCTGGGTGACAAATAACAGACCCACGGTTTGCGTCAAGGGGATGGCAGCCGTTGCGGCCGCGCCAATGATGAAACCGATGGACGCGGTGAAGCGAGGACCCATGCGTTTCGCGATGACGGCGCCGCTGATATACCCTGCGATCGCGTTTGGCAGCGTGGACACCAACATGAGAAGTCCCAGTTGTGCCTTGGAAGCGCCGATATCTGCCGCATACAGGGGCGTAAAGCCAAACATCGTGGTAAATGTCACGGCCTGCGCGAGCACGGCCAACAGCGACACGGAGAGCAGTCGCCAGTCGCCACCCATTTTGGCAAGGTCTAAAATTGTGGCTGTCTCGCCGCGCGGCATGCTCGGTTCGACGAGCCAGGCTGCGTACAGCAGACCGATTAATCCGCCTGCAGCACCCAAATAAAACGGGGCATGCCAGCCTAATGATTGGGCG
>JAKACR010000123.1 GCA_021821225.1 Bacillota bacterium
AATATCGGCGCTTTTATGCCGGCATGATGCGGTCGTGGTCAAAGGCCAGGCCGAACGCCGCGCACGAAGTGCTGGCGAAAAGCGGCGCGCTGATCATCACGCAAAACGTAGACGGTCTGCACCAGAGGGCCGGATCGCGCGACGTGATTGAACTTCACGGCGCATTGCACCGGATCCGCTGCACAGGCTGTCGCTCGCTTTATCTCTTGAACGCGAGCGCTTCCCGGCAGGCGTTTTGCGATGCCTGCGGCGGCCTGCTCTGGCCTGATTTGGTGCTGGAGGGGCAGGCCGTGCACGGTCTCTTGCAAGCGCAAAACTGGATCAGCACAGCGGATGTCCTGCTGGTTGTCGGCACCACGCTGACCATGGATCCAGTTCGCCGTTTGCCGCTTGTCGCCGAGGGGAGCGGGACTCGCGTCCTGGTTGTCAATCGCGATGCCGAGCGCTCTTTGCCGCAGCTTCTATGTCCGGAATGATCCCATCCGGTCCGCATGACGGACTGTCAGGACAGTTTCCACAGCACCCGTTCTGCAAAATCATACGGAGACTCGGTGGCGCTCACGGGTTCTTCCTTGATGAGTGTTACAAAGCGCAAGAATACGGATTTCGCCTCGCCCGCCGTAGCAAAATAAAGGGGTTCGGCGTCAAAAGCCTCATCCGGATCGAACACATAGACTGAATATCCCCCGTCCGTCTGGTGCAGGTCTACTTCAAACGTCCGCAGTTCCCCTTCAATGGCTTTTGAAAGCGTCACGCGTTCGATCAGTGTGCTTGCGTTCCGCATGAATGACACTCCCCGCATGCTTGAAATTGGATGACGCTGTAAATGGGCGATACGCATATGGTAGCTGGAAAACAGCCTAAAGACCAGTGGAAAATGTGTTGTCTGACCATTTCGGGATCCGGCCATTCATGTATACTGTCCGTGCGGGTACATCTGTGTGACTCGGAAGGGTTGACGTATATGCATTACGGGCTGATTACAGAGTCGAGCCGCAAGGCGAAGGCCGCGAAGGGTCTGTACGAATACATCCGGCAAAAGGCCAGAGGACGGACTCTGGACGACAGCCAGATTGGTGAATGGCAGGCGACCGGAGGACTGCCCGTCGCGACGGTGGACCGTTTTCGCGTGCTGGAACTACGGCTGCACGATGAACATCTCAGTCCGTATTTCAAAACGGACATGAATCTGTTTCATCTGCTTATGCTTGATGATTCGGTGCAGATGACCATATGGAAAACGTCGGACGGCATCCTGTTTCTCTTTGAGGGCCTGCGGGAGAGTCCCGAACCGTTTGGCAGCATGGGTCATGATGTGCGGTAAGGGGGGCGTCTGTCGCGCGACCACAGGTCGGCTGCGCGGATCCAACTGAAACGCACGAGCCACATCAGGTAGCCGATGAGGGCCAGGTTGGCCCAGAAACCGCGCGCGAGCGCGAATGCGTCATACGTGCCGTGCAACAGTGCGGGCACGACAAAACTCGGCCAGAGCGATCCTCCGGAAAACTTTGCCCTGCTGAAGTAGAAACCCATGGCAATGCCGAACAGAGCGTGCGCGGGGACGGCGGTGAAGGCCCGGACGAAGGCGGTCTGCAATCCGTCGCTCGTCACGTACAGAATGTTTTCCACGGCCGCAAATCCCAGGCCGATCGCCACCGCGTACAGGACACCGTCGTACATTTCCTCGAAGAACGCCTTATGATAAACGAGGCGCCAGAAGGTGATCGCTTTGAACGCTTCTTCCGTAATTCCGGCGACGAAAAACGCGGTGACCAGGGTCGCCAGGAACCCCGAGGGAGGATTGGGTGTCGCCGCGTACAGATCGAGCAGGTAGCGTTCGCACAGGCCGGCTGGCAGCACGATGAGCGCGCCGACCAGAAACAGCGGCAGTACGTGCCGCGGGTGTTCCTTGTGCCGGTCGACGGCGTACACGATAGCCAGCAGGATCAACGCCGGAAGGACGGCGGCGAGAACAAGCATACGAAGATGCGCTCCTTTTGCTGATATCATCTGCCGCCAATGCGGCCTTATTTAGTGTAGCCTGAGCAAAGGGGGGAAATGTACCGGATGAAGGGGTGGAATAGGGAATTACTGCATGAACAAGGCCTTCCTATCCAATATGGTTGGAATTTGGACGGTTCGCCCGCCAATGTGAATGAGTGGCTTGGAAGGCGGGTGCGCATCTCCTTTCTCGGCTTAAGGCGGTGCATCGCATGCGGACGGCCGGTGAAAAAACTTTATCAGAATGGATACTGTTTTTCCTGCGTCACGACTCTTGCCGAGACGGACCTGTGCATGGTCAAGCCGCACGAGTGCCATCTGCATCGCGGGACGTGCCGTGACGAACAGTTTGCCGCGACGCATTGTTCGGTACCCCATCTGGTTTATCTTGGAATCAGCAGTCATGCCAAGGTGGGCGTCACGCGCAAAGGGCGCGAAATCACGCGCTGGCTTGACCAGGGCGCCGTGCGTGCGACTGTCATCGCGGAAGTTCCGGCAAGAAAAGACGCCGGAGAACTGGAGGTGGAGATCTCCGGTTGGCTGTCCGACAAGACGGACTGGCGCAAGATGGTGCGCGGCCAGATCGAAGAGTCGGATCTGGAACGGCTGGCTGAGGAAGTCGCCGGTCGTCTGTCCGCGAGATGGCTGCCCTATGTCGTGCGGAAGCGCACGATCCAGGAATTCGTCTATCCGGTCCTGCCGGGTCGTGAACCGAAAGCTAAACGGTTGACGCCGGAACAGGCGCCGGTCGAAGGGACGCTGATCGGGGTGCGTGGCCAGTATCTTCTGTTTGAAGAAGGCGTCGTCAACGTTCGCAAGCATGCAGGCATGCTGCTGGATGTGGAGACGTAAGCGGCGGCAGGGATGCCGGACGGTCACATGATGGCGCGCCGGGCAGGGAACACTGCCTCTAAGAAGACGTTCGGCAAAGGCCGAACATTCACGAGGAGCGGTGGTGTCGATGACCTGGATTTATGAGGCGCGTCTGTACGATTCCCGTTCAGTGGCGAACTACGTCGCGATGTGTGTTCGCGACGACCAGATTCTGCGCGGACAGCGCCAACCTCATGTGCAGATATACAGAACGAGCAAGGGCAATTACGGGGTACGCTACCAGTCTCCCGCGTTGTGACAGGCGCCGCGCGGCGCCTGTCAGGTCCCGTTGTTCCGGCGATTGGATTCTGTACGACAGACGGTGTATTATGGAATACGGGATGTCCGCGTGATTGGGGCATCGGAGTTCTATTGTGATATGTCGGGGGCGAGCGACTTGCCATCATCGTTCAACATCGTTTTTTGCCAAAAAAATCTGCAGCTCTATTCGCAGTCTGTCTATGATTTACTCAAGCAACAGTACCCCGATGTCGACATAGAAGTAAAGGACTGCGTCGACAAGTGCGGGATGTGCACGGACGTGCCGTTTGCGATCCGCGACAACGCGCTCGTTGGCGGACGCGACGCGCGCGATCTTTACCGCAAGCTGGAACGCGGCATGCAGTTTCTGGCCCGTCCGCCCCTTCCCGGTACGTGTTCTTATAAGGAACCGGCGCCGGAAGGGGCGCTCAGTCCGGTGAAATAACGCAGTTTCCGGAGCAGGATAGTCATTTGTCCCAGTCTGACGCCTCACACTTGGAATATCGTGTCTCTAGGATGCGCTAGGATGCGAATCGAGGTGAGGTCATGAACGGGCGCAAGGCAAGCATCGCGGGCGGCGCGCCGGGCGCCGGCAGGCGGCGTTCGGCGGTTCGGCCGTTGCGGCGGGCCGCGTTTCCGGATTTTGTGTCTATTGTGGAGAAGTTTCGTGACGCGGTTGTCAACATTGAAGTGATCCCAGACAATGACCGGTCGCGGGGGCGCATGGGCGGCCTCCCGTTTGCTGTGCCGTGGGATGCCTTTCCCGATCGGGAATCGCGCGCGATCAATATCGGCACAGGCTTTTTGTTTGATCCCCGCGGCTATATCCTGACCAATGAGCATGTCATTCATGACGCAAGGGAGGTCAAAGTGCTCCGGCTCGGAAAGGACAAGGCTATCCCCGCGCACCTGATCGGAGCCAATTACGATCACGACATCGCGGTGCTCAAGATTGCTCCCCGCAAAGATGTACACGTGCTGAAACTGGGCCGTTCCAGGAATGTGCGCGTGGGGGAGTGGGTGCTTGCCATCGGCAACCCGCTAGGTTTAGATAATTCTGTAACAGTTGGAATTGTAAGCGCAAAAGAGCGCCCCATGCAGATCGGCGATCGCACATATCCGCACTTGTTGCAGACGGATGCGGCGATTAACCGCGGCAACTCCGGCGGACCCCTTATCAACCTGCGGGGAGAGGTGATTGGCATCAATACGGCAGTGAGCCAAAGTTCCCAAGGCATCGGTTTCGCCATTGCCGTGGATGTCGTTCGCGATGCTCTGCAGGAGATGCTCGGAGCAGGCTGGACGCGCGACGGCGTTCGCCTTCGGGGGTGAGCGCACATCCTGTCCAGATTTGACACGGATTTCTGTGGCTTTTTCTACGAGGTGGCATTGCATTTTTATTCACATGTCGGTATAGTAGGAGACACAGAGGAAGTGTCCCTAGGGATCCGGCTTCACGGACGTGAAAAGCGTTCTGAGTGAAGACAGGACCGAGCGGGACTGGCGGAAAATGCCACACCGTGAGTACAAAAGACTCGGCGGAGAGGTTCCCTGAGGGGGATTGCTCCGCTTTTTTGCTGGACACCTCTGCTCGCCGCGGGTCTTTCGCGGATCCGGTGTATCTCTCATCATCAGGAGGTGGCTGACGTGCCGTTTTTGGAATTTGAAGAGCATGACGCGTGCGGAATCGTCGCTTGGGTGGAGAAGTCGGGAAAACCGACGTTTGATAATATTTTAAACGTTTTGACTGCGTTGGACAAGATGAAACACCGCGCCGGATTCGTGACGGATGAGGGAGACGGTTCGGGCATCCAGCTTGATCTGCCGCGCGACATGTGGTTCGAACGGCTGTCGGCTGCCGGAGTTGAACCGCGGCATGCGTATGCGCAACGGTTTGTGGTGGCTCATGTCGTTGCCAGCGAAGCGATGGGCGTTGAACTTGCGGGATTGCCCGAACGGGTGGTCGAACTTGCGCGCGCCCGGGGATTTGAACTGCTGCTGCAGGTGGTCGATCCGGTCAACCGCGATGTGCTCGGCCCTGGCGGGCGTGCCGAGGGAGTGCACTTCTACCAGTTCGCCCTGCTGGCGCCCGAAGCGCCGAACGAGGACGCCGTGGAGAACGAATGCTATGAACTTCTGCTCTCTCTGGAGGACCGGCTTGGCGTTCACGTCGCCTCGCTGTCCGGCAAGACGGCGTCCTACAAAGTGCGTGGAGACGGGCAGACGCTGCGGGAGTATTTTGACGATTTTCGCCACGAAGGTTTCAGAAGCCGCCTGACCATCGGTCACAACCGCTATTCTACCAATACGACAACATCGTCGGAGCGCGTGCAGCCTTTCACGTTGCTTGGCCATAATGGCGAATTGAACACCATACACCGCCTCCGCGAAGAGATGCGCATGCTGGACATCCCGACTGTGTCCGGGGGGAGCGATTCGCAGGACCTCGACCGCTTCCTGCGCGGACTGCTTCATAAGTACGGGTACAGTCTGGCCGAAGCGATGGAAATCGCCTTCCCGCCCATTATTAACGAAATAAAGCAGATGCGTCCTGAATTGCAGGATCTTTACATGTATATCCGTTCATTGTGGGGGCCGTTCGCGCAAGGTCCGGCGGGCATCGTGTCGCACGCCGGAGATGAGGCGGTTTTTGCCGTGGATGCGCTCGGATTGCGCCCCCTGTGGATGGTTGAGACGCCTTCAAGTCTGGTGTTCAGTTCGGAGCAGGGGGTCGTGGCGCTGCAGGACATGGTTCACGACCCCAAATCGCTTGCGCCGGGCGAAAAGATTCACATCGAACTGGGCGCACGCGAGCCGGTTGTCGTTCATTCTTACGAGGCAATGCAGGAACTGGTCTACGAACGCATGACGCTGCGTCACTTTGTGACCGGGTTTGGCAGGGGGATCACATTCGGCGGCCCGCGGACGCTCAGCCCCGTTCATCTGACGCCCAATCGCCACGACGGAACGCGCGACGCGCGCATGGGCGCCTTTGGCTGGGACGTGGAGGATATCCGGGTCATGGAGGCCCATGCGTCGAAAGGCGCGGAACCGATTCGCTCTCTCGGGTTTGACGGACCGCTTGCAATGCTCGCAGAACAGCGGCAGAATGTGGCGGATTTTCTCAAGGAGACCGTTGCGGTTGTCACCAACCCGGCGATCGACCGGGAACGCGAGATCGAGCACTTCTCGACGCGCATGGTGCTCGGCCCGCGTCCGTCCCCGGTTGGCGTCATGCCCGCAAACGCTGTACACTTGGAGTTGCAAAGCCCGATTCTGCTCGGAGGCCACACCCTTGATGAGCCGGATCGTTACCGCACGCTTGCCCACAAGCTCGGCACGCAATTATACGAAGATGTCATTGAATATTTTCAGCGCGGGGATGCCTCCCGCTGCGCCGAACTGTATCCGCGCGTGGAAGCGGAAGAGACGCTGAAAGACGCGCTGGAGCGACTCGAACAGGAAGTGGCGGGCGCGGCCGCGGACGGAGCGGCGATCATCGTTCTGGACGATCGCTTCTCGTTTGACGATGGCGCCACATTTGTCGATCCCGCGCTCGCCGTTGGCGTTGCGCACCAGACACTGCGCGAACTGCGCATCAACGGGCAAAGCGCGCGCCGACTGTGCAGCTTGGTCATTCGTTCGGGCGCCATCCGCAATCTGCACGACATCGCCGTTTTGACGGGACTCGGCGCGGAGGCCGTGTGTCCGTACCTGTATTTTGAGGCGGCCCACGCTTACGATGAATGGAAGGGCATTGAAAATGCGTATGTGGCGTTGACAAAAGGGCTGGAGAAAGTCATTTCCACGCTCGGCATTCATGAGCTGCGCGGTTATGACCGCTTGTTTTCCGGCGTTGGCCTATCGCGCGAGGTGGCGAATCTGCTTGGCATTCGCTCCTTCTTCGATGAGCGAGCGTCCGGATCGACGCTTGAGTCGTTCCTTGTCACCGCGCGTGCGCGCGCGCAACTGCTGCACACCCCGCGGGCCACGGTGGCCCGGCCGTACCAGTTGTGGCCGCGCATCTGGAAGGCGGCTGGCGATGCGGCCTCCGGAGCCGGCAGTTACGAGGATTTTGTGGCGAAGCTGTACGATTTGGAGCAAAAACAGCCTGTGTCATTGCGCCATGTCCTCGATTTTCAGTTCGCACAGGATGACGGGATCGATCCGGCGCAGGTCGACCTTGGCGTCGGCGAGCACGCGCTGCCGTTTCTGATCAGTTCGATGTCGTTCGGCTCGCAGGGCGAGACGGCTTTTCGCGCCTACGCGATGGCCGCGCAGCGGCTGGACATGATCTCGCTCAACGGGGAAGGCGGCGAGATCAAGGACATGCTGGGCAAATACGCGAAAAACAGGGGACACCAGATCGCGTCCGGACGGTTCGGGGTCAACGCCGAACTGTGCAACAGCGCCGATCTGCTTGAGATCAAGATCGGACAGGGCGCCAAGCCAGGGGAGGGCGGCCACCTGCCTGGTTCCAAAGTGTCGGTCAAGGTGGCGAACGCGCGCAACGCGCGACAGGGAACCGACCTGATCTCTCCGTCGAACAACCACGATATCTATTCGATCGAGGACCTGGCGCAGATGATCGACGAGCTGAAGACGGTGAATCCGCGCGCCAAGGTGAGCGTCAAAGTTCCGGTCGTTCCCGGCATCGGCACGATCGCGGTGGGCATCGCGAAGGCGGGCGCAGACGTGATTACGCTGAGCGGTTATGACGGAGGAACGGGAGCCGCCAGGATCCATGCGCTTAAGCATGTCGGCCTGCCCGTGGAAGTTGGCGTCAAGCTCGCGCATGAGGCATTGCTGGAGGCGGGTATCCGCGATCTTGTCGAACTGTGGTGCGACGGGGGACTCAAGAGCGGACGCGATGTCGTGAAGATGGCGTTGTTCGGAGCCAATCGGACGGGGTTTGGAACCATGGCCATGATT
>JAKACR010000005.1 GCA_021821225.1 Bacillota bacterium
GCGTTCGTCCTGAGCCAGGATCAAACTCTCAGCGATAGTGCTTGCGTGGTTGTTCTATACGTGTTTAGTTTTCAAGGATCCATCGCCCAAAACCCGCGTCCTGCCTGCGTTTTTCGGTCTGTGCCGCCGCGGCTTCGCTTGCGCCCCGCCCGAGCGGCAAGAAGTAATATACCACGCCCGCACGGGGCCCGTCAACCCCCTGCGGGCTATTCCGTTTCATCCTCATCTTCCGACGCGGCCACGCGCGCCACGGTGCTGACCTCGGAATCATTGACGTTGATCAGGCGCACGCCCTGCGTGTTTCGTCCCAAGGTCGATATCGCGTCGTTGTGGATGCGAATCGCCACGCCGTCCACCGTGATGATCATGAGATCTTCCCGCTCATGGACCATCTTGAGACCAACCACATGCCCGTTTTTCGTCGTCACGTTGAGCGTCTTGATCCCTTTTCCGCCGCGCGTCTGGACCCGGTAGGTATCGATCGGCGTGCGCTTGCCATAGCCGCGGCTCGTGACGACAAGCACCGTCGTGTCCGCCTGCACCACATCCATGTCGATCACGTGATCCCCGCGTTCCAGCGAAATTCCCTTCACGCCGCTCGCCGCCCGCCCCATCGGTCGGACGTCCGCTTCAGGAAAGCGGATCGACATCCCGTTGCTCGTTCCCATGATGATTTCCTGTTCGCCGTCTGTCAGACGGACGCCGATCAGTTCGTCGTCGGCGCGCAGCACGAGGGCGATCAGCCCTGCCTTGCGCAGATTGGAGAAGGCGTTGAGTTCTGTCTTCTTCACGATGCCGTTGCGCGTGGCCGTGAACAAATAGTAGTCGCTCTTCGTGAGGTCTTCGCTGCTGACCGGAATGACCGCGGAGATCTTCTCCCCCTGTTCTATATTGAGCAGGTTGATGATCGGAATCCCCTTGGCCGTGCGGCTGAATTCCGGCACTTCGTACGCCATCAGTCGATACACCCGGGCGCGATTCGTGAAAAACAGCAATTGGTTGTGCGACGACGTGATGAACAGGTGTTCGACGAAGTCCTCTTCCTTCGTTCCCATCGCTGTCACGCCGCGGCCCCCGCGCCGCTGGCTGCGGTACGTGTTCGACGGCAGGCGCTTGATATAGCCCGCGTGCGTGATGGTGATGACGACCTCCTGCTCTTGGATGAAGTCCGCCTCGTCCATCTGCCCCTCGTCGGCAATAATCCGCGTGCGCCGCTCGTCGCCGAATTTTGCGCGAACCTCCCCCAGTTCCGCCCGGACGACGTCAAGCACCCGCCGCTCGTCCGCCAGAATCGCCCTGTACTCGGCAATCAGGCGCTGCAACTCCGCATACTCGCCTTCTATGCGCTCCCGTTCCAGCCCGGTCAGCCGTTGCAGGCGCATGTCGAGAATCGCCTGCGCCTGCTCCTCGCTCAGCGAGAAGGTGGACATGAGCCCCTGGCGGGCTTCATCCACCGTTTTTGATGCGCGAATCAGCGCGATGACGCGATCCAGGTGGTCAAGGGCGACGAGCAGTCCTTCCAGAATGTGCGCCCTCGCCTCTGCCTTTTGCAGGTCGTGCGTCGTGCGCCGGACGATAACGTCCTTCTGGTGGTTCAGGTAGTGGAAGATGAAGTCGCGCAGCGACAGCACCTTCGGCTGGCCGTTGACGATCGCCAGTGAATTGACGCCAAACGTGCTCTGCATCGGGGTGTGCTTGTACAGGTTGTTCAATACGACCTGCGGTCGGATGTCGCGCCGCAGTTCGATGACGATGCGCATGCCCCGCCTGTCGCTCTCGTCGCGCAGGTCCGTGATGCCGTCGATCTTCTTGTCGCGCGCGAGTTCCGCGATGCGTTCGATCAGCCTGGCCTTGTTCACCTGGTACGGCAGTTCCGTGACGATGATCCTCGTTTTTCCCCCGGCCGCTTCCTCGATCGAACTCACGGAGCGCATGATGATGCTCCCGTGCCCTGTCTCGAACGCCTGCCGGATCCCCGCGCGGCCGAGAATGACCCCTGCCGTGGGAAAATCGGGGCCCTTGACGACAGTCATGATGTCACTCACGGTCACATCCGGGTTGTCGATCATCATCAGGATTGCGTCGATGATCTCGGTGAGATTGTGCGGCGGAATGTTGGTCGCCATGCCGACCGCAATGCCCGTCGAGCCATTGACGAGCAAATTCGGGAAGCGCGAAGGCAGCACCGCGGGCTCTTTTTCGGCGCCGTCGTAGTTGGCGACAAAGTCGACCGTCTCTTTGTTGATGTCGCGCATCAGTTCGACCGCCAGCGGCGCCATCCGCGACTCGGTGTAGCGCATGGCCGCCGCCGCGTCCCCATCGACGCTTCCGAAGTTTCCGTGGCCGTCGACGAGCGGATAGCGACAGGAGAAGTCCTGGGCCAAGCGGACAAGCGCATCGTACACAGCCGTGTCGCCGTGTGGATGGTACTTGGCCAGCACGTCGCCGACGACCCGGGCCGATTTCTTGTACGGCTTGTCGGGCGTCATGCCGAGTTCCAGCATGGCGTAGAGGATCCGTCGCTGAACCGGCTTGAGTCCGTCGCGCACGTCTGGAAGCGCCCGGCTCATGATGATGCTCATCGCGTAGTCCATGAAGGAATTCCGCATTTCAAGCCCGATGTCGATCGGCAAGACTCTGCTTTCAGCCACGTGTGAACAACCCTTTCTGACGATTCATCGGATCAGATGTCGAGGTTGCGGACGTACAGCGCGTGCTCCTCGATAAACTCCCGCCGCGGCTCCACCCGGTCCCCCATCAACACGCCGAATGTGGCGTCCGCGTCCATGGCGTCCTCCATCTCCACCTGCAGCAACGTCCGGGAGTCGGGATTCATGGTGGTGTCCCACAACTGTTCCGCATTCATCTCCCCCAAACCCTTGTAACGCTGCGTTTCCACGCCATTTTTCCCGATCTGCTCGAGCAGCTTCTGCAGTTCGGCGTCATTGTACACATACGTGACCTGTTTGCTCTTCGTGACCTTGTACAAAGGCGGCTGGGCAATGTAGATGTACCCGGCGTTGATGAGTTCCCGCATATAGCGGTAGAAGAACGTGAGCAAGAGCGTGCGGATGTGACTTCCGTCCTGGTCGGCGTCGGTCATGATGACGACTTTGTGATAGCGCGCCTTTGCGATGTCGAAATCCATCGAGATGCCTGTCCCGATCGCGGTGATGATGGCCCGTATCTCGGCGTTTGACAGAATTTTGTCCAAGCGCGCCTTCTCCACGTTCAGGATCTTGCCGCGCAAGGGAAGAATCGCCTGAAAGTTGCGGTCCCTGCCCTGTTTCGCCGACCCGCCCGCAGAATCGCCTTCGACGATGTAGATCTCGCTGATCGACGCGTCCTTGCTCGAACAGTCCGCCAGTTTCCCGGGGAGCGAACTGATCTCAAGCGCGTTTTTCCGCCTTGTGAGTTCACGCGCTTTACGCGCGGCTTCGCGCGCCCTGGCGGCCGTCACCGCCTTGTCGATCACGCGTCGCCCGACCGCCGGGTTCTCCTCGAGAAAGGTCGCCAGCCGTTCGCCGAACAGACTCTCCACGATTCCCTTGACCTCGCTGTTTCCCAGCTTCGTCTTGGTCTGTCCCTCAAATTGGGGTTCTTCGACCTTGACGCTGATGATCGCCGTGAGTCCTTCGCGGACGTCGTCGCCCGTCAGATTCTGGTCGGCGTCCTTGATGAGGTTCTGTCGTTTGGCATAGTCGTTCATGATCCGCGTGAGGGCGGACTTGAATCCCGCCTCGTGGACGCCGCCTTCGACGGTGTTGATGTTGTTTGCAAACGAGAAAATGTTGCTGTTGTACCCGTCGTTGTACTGCAGGGCGATGTCAATCGCGACGCCGTCCCTTTCGCCCTGGACAAACACCGGGGGCTCGTGAAGGACATCCTTGCCGCGATTCACATACTCCACGAACGACCGTACCCCGCCCTCGTATTGAAACACGCTTTCGCGATCCGTCCGCTCGTCGCGCAGGGTTATCTTGAGTCCAGCGTTCAGGAACGCCAACTCGCGCAAGCGCGTCTGCACGATGTCATACTGCAGTTCTATAGTTTCCGTGAAGATCTCGGGATCCGGACGGAAAGACACGATCGAGCCGGTCGCGGCGGCCTTGCCTACAATGTCAAGTCCAGACGTGGGAATCCCGCGGCGAAATGTCTGGCGATGGATTTTGCCGCCGCGCATGACGCGGACTTCGAGCCATTCCGAGAGCGCGTTCACAACCGACGCGCCGACCCCGTGCAGCCCTCCCGACACCTTGTAGCCGCCCGTTCCGAACTTGCCTCCGGCGTGAAGCATGGTGAGAGCGACCGTGACAGCCGGAAGTCCCACTTTTTCGTGGATGTCCACCGGAATCCCCCGGCCGTTGTCCTCAACGACGACCGATTCATCCTGGCGAATCGTCACGAAGATGCTGTCACAGTACCCTGCGAGCGCCTCATCAATGGCGTTGTCGACAATTTCCCACACCAGATGGTGCAATCCCCTGGCGCTGGTCGACCCTATGTACATACCCGGCCGTTTTCTTACTGCCTCCAGTCCCTCCAGCACGAGAATCTGTGATGCGTCATAGCCGGTCATTTCCTGTGGCAACTCTTACCCCTCCAACCTGTAATCCGATTCATCCACAGCAAGCGGTGAGTCTTCGGCTCGTTTTTTTAGCGTCACGGAGGAGATAGGTGAAATATATACGGTGGTGTCCGTGATAACGTATGATTTCTGCTCGGTGTCATCAATGCGTACAACCGAACCCTGTTCTTCCATGAATTTCAGAAAGGCCTGCGTGTCGGGCGCCTGCTCCTGCCGCTTGGCGTCGAGGATCGCAATCACATTGCGCGCCATGACTGTGACATCTCCGCCGATATGGATGAACAAGCAGACTCACCCCTCTTGTGCAAGTATTATACCATCTGCCACGCGGAATACCTGCGCGTCCGGCGCAATCCGCCGCAATGACTCGTGGCCGTGCGTCAGGGTGAGTATTACCTGGGCTCCCTCGAGAGCAAGAAGCAGATTGTTCTGTCTTGCGAGATCCAGTTCAGACAGCACGTCATCCAGCAGCAGGACGGGGTGTTCTCCCGTGGCTTGCCGTATCCACCTGGCCACCGCGAGCTTGACGGCGAGCACCGCAGTCTTCTGCTGCCCCTGTGATGCGTATACGGCTGTCATTTTGTTGAATGTGATAGCCAGATCGTCCCTGTGGGGTCCCGTGGACGTAAAGCCCCGTTTTTCATCGCCGGCGCGAGCGCGCGACAGCTCGTTTCGCAGAGCCGATTCATAGGAGGATGATCCCTGATTGGCAAAGCCGGCCTGATAGGCAATATTCATGCTGTCCGCGGCGCCGGCTATCGTCTGGTAACTCTGCTGGACGTACGGTTGCAATTCAGCCACGAATTCCGCACGCGCCTTGGCCACGCTTGCGCCTGCGGGCGCCAGCTGGTCGTCCCAGACGGGAAGCGAGGAAAACTGGTGCGTTTTCAACAACTGGTTTCGCTGCTGCAACAGCCTGTTATAGATCTGCAACTGTGCGATGTAGGGAGGTCGAAGCTGGGCAAGGGTGAGATTCAAAAATCGCCTGCGATGCTCCGGTCCGTCCTTGACGAGACGGAGGTCGTCCGGTGTGAACACGACCGCCTGGAACCGTCCGAGAAATTCGGACAGGCTTTTCTTTGAGACGCGGTTGATCGAAACACTCTTGCCCTTTTTCGCAATCCGCATCCCCATCTCCTGCGCCCCGGCTTCGCCGCTGAACGACATGCGCAAGCGGGCTTCCGGGTCACCGAAGCGAATGACTTCGCGGTCGCTCCCTGCCCGAAACGATCGACCATAGGTGAACATGGCCAAGGCCTCAAGGATGGATGTCTTTCCCTGCGCGTTGTCTCCTGACAGAATCGTGATATGTGGATGGAATTTGACACTCGCATAAGCGTAGCATCGAAATGACTGAATGTCGAGTCTGTCGACGTTCATGGTTTCACTCCGCTGACAATCGTCAGTTGTTCACTTCCATACACGACGATGTCGCCTGGATAGAGCTTGCGCCCGCGGCGGGTTTCGCGAACGGAATTCACGGAGACTTCGCCATCCTGCACGATTTGTTTGGCCATGCCGCCCGTCATCACAAGTCCGGACATCTTGAGCGCGTCTTGCAGGGCAATATAGGGTGTCGCGATCGGTAACGCGGTCACGATCCAACCACCCGCACTGGGAGTATGAGGTGCAAGAAACGGTCGCCGTCCTGCGGACGTATGACAAATGGGCTGCCGCTCCCCGTGAACAGTATGCGCACCGGGGCTCCTGCAATCGCGCGCAGTGCGTCCATGAGATAGCGGGCGTTGCACGCGAGCTGCAGGTCTTCTCCCTGGTGCGTCGCTGGTTCGACGCTGTCCATGACGCGGCCGATCTCTGGTGATTTTGACGTGATTTCGATATGCGTGGGTCGGAGATGAATGTTGACAATGTGGTTTTCGACGTCGCGGGCGAGGAGCGCCGCGCGTTCGATGCACTCGAGCAGGTCCTGTGAGTCGATGGTGATCATGGTCTTGTGCGTCGACGGGATGATCCGCGACAGGTCGGGATAGGCGCCTTCGAGCAGTCGCGAGTATACGCGAAAAGCGCCGGCGCGAATGACCAACTGGTTGTCCTTGACAGACAGGTCGACGATGGATTGGTCTTCCGGCAGAAGCCTGGCTATTTCGCGGAGCGCCTTGCCCGGCACCACGGAATTGACGAGGGCGTGGTCCGACGCCGTTTCAATGGCTGCCGTTGCCGTGGCAAGGCGGTAGCTGTCGGTCGCTGTCATGGTGAAATTCATGTCGCTGTGCTGGCAGTGGACACCCGTCAGGATGGGTCTGGAATCGACAGTGGCAATCGCGTAGGCGGTCTGGTCAATCAGTTCGCGCAGTGTGCTCGCAGTCATCGCGAGACCGCGTTCGTCATAGACTTGGGGGAGCGGAGGGAATTCACGCGGGTCCGATCCGTTGATGGTGTACGTGGCGGAACCTGATGAGATCGTGGCGATGAGTTCGTGCACGTCGATGCGCACGAGTTCACTCGGCAGTTTGCGGACAATGTCGATCAGGTAGCGCGCCTGAAGGACGGTGCCCCCTTCGGACTGCACGTCGAGTACGTCCGACTCTCCTTGCGCATTGACGATGGTGTACTCAATACCGAGTTCGAGATCATAAGCCGTGACAACAAGCGCGTCTTGTGCGGCGGACAGGAGGATGCCGTAGAGAATCGGTTTCGTCGTGCGGCTCGGCACTGCCTTCGCGACGTGTTGCAGCGCAGTGAGGAAATCGGTTTTTTTTACGACGAGTCGCATGAATGTCCGCTCCCCGGAATAGAGTAGTAGTTTATTCTTTAAAAAGATACAGTAATAGTTATTAGGCCTGTGGATTTGTGGATAAACCCCGCCGCGCGGGTTTTCGCGCCCGGATGTCCTGTGTGCGGCGTGTGCACAATGCTGTGGACAGGCGGTTGACGGCGCAGCGCGTCCGGCATGCGCGCGGCGCATGGTTCAATCGTTCCGCTGGACGAGCGCTTCGCGCAGTTTTGCGATGGAACGCGCTGTCTGGTGGTCGGAGAGACAATCGTGATGGATCTTTTCGCATGCGTGGAGCACCGTGGTGTGATCCCGCCCGCCAAACTCGCCGCCGATCTTCGGCAGGGAGAGTCCGGTCAATTCACGGGTGAGGAACATCGCCACCTGCCGGGCGTATGCGATGTCGCGCTTGCGCGACCGGGCCTTGAGGTCGTCGAGCTTGACGCGAAAGTGTGCGCTGACCGCTTTTTGCACATCGGCGGCGGTGATCGGACGCCGCTCGGGGGGCGGCACCAGGTCCGCGAGCGCGTGTTCCGTCAGGTTTTCATCGATGTCGAGGTTCATCATCGACGAGAAAGCGATTACCCGGATGAGTGCGCCCTCGAGTTCGCGGACGTTTGTCTCGATGCGCGACGCGATGAGAAACACCGCGTCGTCTGGAATATCGATGCCTTCGCTGCGCGCCTTTTTGCGCAGGATGGCGACCCGCGTCTCGAATTCCGGCGGTTGGATGTCTGCCAGCAGCCCTCCGGCGAACCGCGACCGAAGGCGGTCCTCCAGGTCGGGAATATCGTGCGGCGGGCGGTCGCTCGTGAGGACGATCTGCTTGTGGTCATTGTACAGCGCGTTGAATGTGTGGAAGAACTCCTCCTGGGTGGACTCCTTGCCGGAAATGAACTGGATGTCGTCGATCAACAGGATGTCGAGCCTGCGGTACTTGTTGCGAAAATCGTCCACCGTATGGGATTGCAGGGCAGAGATGAAGTCGCGGACAAACATTTCGCTGGTGACGTACTGTACTTTGATGGCGGGATTGAGCCTCAGCGCCCTGTGGGCGATCGCGTTCATGAGGTGGGTCTTGCCCAGGCCGACGCCGCCGTACAGAAAAAAGGGATTGTAACGCTCTGCGGGCCGCTCGGAGACGGCAACGCTCGCGGCATGCGCGAACTTGTTGCGCTCGCCGATGACAAATGTGTCAAATGTGTACCGGGGGTTGAAGGGAGCGGGGGCGGCGCCTGCGCCGCCGAACATGCCATCCTGTTCCCGGGCGTGCTGCCCGCCTTGCTGCGCGTCCGGGAGGCGAAAGACGGCCTGCACGGGACGGTGCGCGTGTTCGGTGAGAGCCTTGTCGAGAATGGCGCTGAGATTTTTCTTGATGTGGTCCAGGGCCATCGGCGTGGGGACATTGATGATGATCTCTTGCCCGTCGAACGATTCCACTCTGGTCGCCGCCAGCCAGGTCTGAAATACAACCTTCGAGAGTTTTGGTTGCACTGTCATGAGGGCATTTTCCCAGAGTGCCTCACCAGAATTCGTCATTGCACAGGGAACCCCCTAAACAGGCGCGACGTGAGGCGCATTTATAAGCGCATAACAGGCCGGCATTGACAGTATCCTCAAAGAACGTCGTTATCCACATCTCAGGTGCCATGGGGAAGACTTATCCACAGGTGTGGACAAGTCTGTGGATAACGAACTCCCGTCGGTCAGTGCTGGACTAGCATATCAAAAAACGGCTTGATCGACAAGAATCGAAACGGGCGCGCCGGGTCGGAATGGAGGTCGCGCAGATCGCGTTTGCTGTGGATAAAGTGAGGATAACTCAGGAGTTTTGGAGTGTACAGCGAAAAAATTGTTCACATGTGGATCGGAGGTCTGTGGATATTGTGAATAACCCTTTGACGGCGGCCCGAGTGAGTTTTTGGCGTCATGTCTTTGGCGGCGTGAATGATGCCGGACACGGATGGCGAGACTGTATTTGACACTGGCGAGGGCGGTTCGGTATACTACCAAAGTGTATCTGTGTGGGTACGGTGTAGAGGAGGATCAGCACTTTGAAACCGACTTATCATCCCAATGTGCGTCATCGCAAAAAAGAGCACGGCTTTCGCAAGCGTATGGCGACGAAAAATGGGCGGCGCGTCCTTGCGGCCCGCAGGAGAAAGGGCAGAAAAGTTCTTTCCGCCTGAATCGGGTTGTTGGCAGGATCCATGACAGAAAGTGCGTTCGCCGGGCGTTTTGCGCGATCCGGCGGACTCATGGGGCGGGCCACTGCAAGGTGGTCTTTTTTTGGCTCAGTGGTCGAGGTGTGGAATGTCAGACGCAGGGCGGGTTGTGCGCGGTTCGCTAAAGAACCACAGATTGCGCAGGAATCGTGATTTCCGTATTGTTTTCGCCCGCGGGACGTCGGTTGCGAATCGATTTTATGTGCTTTACGTTATAAGAAGAGCGTCTGAGAGCGAAGTTCGCGTGGGATTCTCCGTGAGCAGGAAGATCGGCAACGCCGTCACCCGCAACAGAGTGAAGCGCGTTTTGCGGGAAGCGATGCGCGGCATGGTCTGTGAGTTGCCCACGGGTTGTGATTGTGTCCTGATCGCCAGAAAAGACGCGACGGAATTGGGTCTCTGGACGGCCGCGAAGCAGGTGCGTTCTCTTCTGGCGCGGGCGAGGCTGCTGGACAGGCGACCCGGGGGCGTGTGACGCTTTTCCCCGGATGTGCGCCGGAGCGCCGCGCGTCGCGCGGGACAAGTTTCGGAAGGAGGGGATGTCGTGAGACTTCTCCTGCTGGGGCTGATCCGTTTGTACCGCTTGATTGTGTCGCCGCTTTTGCCGCCAAGTTGCCGCTTTTCTCCCACGTGTTCAGAGTATGCCCTTGAGGCGGTAGCAAAACACGGCGCGGCGCGGGGCTCGTGGCTGTCCGCAAAGCGCCTTGTCAAGTGTGGACCATGGCATCCGGGTGGATACGATCCGGTGCCTTAAGTTGATTGGGGAGTTGGTTCTTGGTGCGGTCTCGCTTCGTAGGGGTGCGGGCTGTAGTGTCGGGGGTCATGCTGTGGGTGTTGCTTGCGTCTCCCGCGTTTGCGGCGACGGCGGCGAAGTCATCGTCGCCGGGCGGCATTCTCCTCATCTGGGACGGCGCGATCAACGGGCTGTCCGCGCTGATCAATGTGATTGCGCAGCACGTCGTGGGGGACTACGGGATCGCGCTCATCATTGTGACCTTTCTGATCCGGCTGATCACCATGCCCCTGATGCTAAAGAGTCTTCGCAATGCAAAGCGGATGCAGAGCATGGCGCCGTTGACGGAGGAAATCAAGAAGAAGCATGCCGGAGATCCGCGCAAGTACCAGACCGAGGTCATGGAGTTGTACAAGCGCGAGGGGGTCAATCCGCTCGCCGGCTGCATGCCCATGATCCTGCAGATGGTCATCTTGACCATCCTCTACCGCTCCATCTACACGGACCCGTTGTTGAGGACGGCGAAGTTTCTTGGCGTTCTGCCGCTCGGACAGCCGGACCACACCTTCATTCTGCCGATCCTTGCGGCCGTGACGAGTTTTTTCCAGCAGAAGGTGTCCACCGTGCAGGTCGATCAAAGCATGAAGATGATGCTGTATATCTTTCCCGTCATGATTTTCATTTTTTCCATGCGCGTGTTCGCGGCGCTCGCGCTGTATTGGGTGTTCTCCAACCTGTTCACGATTGCCCAGATGTACTTCATTCGTGTGAAGCCTGCCAAACCTGCTGCACCGGAGGCATGATGCGTGGTGAGAAAGGTCTGTGTTGTGGGCAAGACGGTTGAATTCGCCGTGGCGGATGCGCTTGCACAACTCGGAGTTGGCCGGGATCGGGCGCAAGTTGTCGTAAAGACCGCCCCTTCCCGCGGCTTTTTGGGTTTCGGCGCACGCGGCGCTGAGGTCGAAGTCGCGGTGGTGGAGGATCCGGTCGGGGATGCCGAGCGTTTCCTGCGCGAGATGTTTGTGACCATGGGCATCGCCGTGCGGCTGTCGTGTGAAGTGGAAGGCGACGACGTGGCATTTTCACTCCAGGGCGACCGCGTGGGTCTGTTGATCGGCAAGCACGGTCAGACGCTCGACGCGATTCAGGTGCTGGTGAACGCGGTCGGGAACAAGTACTCCTCGCGGCACATGCAGTTTGTGGTTGATGCCGAGGGGTATCGGGAACGCAGGCGACAGGCGTTGATCGCCATGGCCCAGCGCATGGCGGAGAAGGCGCGCGCGTTGCACCGGGAGATCGCCCTTCAGCCGATGAGCGCGCCGGAGCGCAAGATTGTGCATACGGCGCTCGACTCGTATGCCGGGGTGCGGACGGAGAGTCGGGGGCATGACCCGGAACGGGCGATTGTGATCGTGCCGGACGGCGTGGTGAGAAAGGGCGGCAGGGTGAAGCAAGGCGGCCGTACTGGTGAGGCGGTGCACGGCAAACGGTCGGACGCCGGCCTGCAGCGGGACGCCTCCGGGGGCGTGGAGGCGTCTGCGCAGAGTTGAGAAGTGGGCCCGTCCGGGACCTCGAATCGTGTTGTGTGTGGTCGGGATCCACGATGTCGGAGAAAATGACGGTCGCGCGCGTCGGCGGCTCGATGTGCGGGTGGCGGTGAGGGTATGACCGGTTTTGGAAATGAAGACACGGTCGCGGCGATCGCGACGGCGCCCGGCGAGGCGAGTATTGCGGTGGTGCGTGTCAGCGGGCGCGACGCCCTGTCGGTGGTCGACCGGATCTTTCGCGGTCGCAGGCCCCTGCGCAAGACGGGGTCGCATCGGGTTTTGTACGGCAGGATCGTGCGGCTCAGGGATGGAGAGCATGTGGACGAAGTGCTTGTGACGGTGATGCGCGGACCGCGGACGTACACGACGGAGGACGTGGTCGAGATCGGCACGCACGGCGGCGCCCGGGTCACGGAGGCGGTGTTGACGGAGGTTCTCCGGGCGGGGGCGCGGCTGGCGGAGCCTGGTGAGTTCACGAAGCGGGCATTTCTCGGGGGCAGGATTGACCTGGCGCAGGCCGAGGGTGTCATGGAACTGATTCGCGCACAGACGACCCTGGCGCGTGCGGCTGCGTTGCGGCAGGTCGAGGGGAGTCTGACGGTTGCGGTCGGTGACTTGCGACAGGTCCTGCTTGAGTTGATGGCTCACATTGAGGTGACGATCGACTATCCGGAGCACGATGAAGAAGAGGCGACGGGAAGGATGGTCGAGCGGCGCGGGGCGGAGCTGTTGGCCGCGTTGGACGGTCTGCTGGGGATGGCGATGGGTGGCCGGATTCTGCGCGATGGCGTGCGCACGGCGATCGTGGGCAAGCCGAACGTGGGCAAGTCTTCCCTCCTGAATCAGTTGGCCGGAGTCGACCGCGCCATCGTGACGGACATCGCCGGGACCACGCGCGATATCATCGAGGAAACGGTGCATGTCGGAGGCGTCGCGCTGTGCCTGATGGACACGGCGGGTATTCGCGAGACGGACAATGTGGTGGAGCAGATCGGGGTGGAACGCAGTCGTGCTGCCATGGCCGGGGCCGAACTGGTGTTGCTTGTGCTGGACGGCAGCCGGCCGCTGGATGGGACGGACCGGGAACTGCTCGCGCACGCGGCGGGGCGCCGGGCGGTGATCGTCGTCAACAAGTCGGACCTTCCGCAGGCTGTGTCGCAGGCTGAGGTGGCGGCGGAGTGCGGTTGCGCGCGAGTGCTGTCGTATTGTGCGCTGCGTCGGGAAGACGCGTCGCGACTGGCGGAAACCGTGCGGGATCTTGTGCTGTCCGGCGTCGGCCTGTCGGGGGATCCGACCTTTGTCGCGAACGCGCGGCAGATCGGACTGCTCGAAGGGGCGCGCGCGGCGCTGGTGCGTGCGCTCGACGGCGCGGCGCAAGGCGTGACGCTCGACTTGGCGGCCGCGGACATCCGGCAGGTGTGGATGCTGCTCGGGGAGATTATTGGCGAGACGCCCCGCGAGGATCTGTTGGACCAGATTTTCAGTCAGTTTTGTCTTGGCAAATAACAGATGTCCCGCGGGGCGCGGAGGCCGGCGCGGCGAGTGCGAGGGAGGGATCTTTTCATGCGGTACAGGGCCGGTGAGTTTGACGTGATCGTCGTCGGCGCGGGCCATGCGGGATCGGAAGCCGCGCTGGCCGCGGCGAGACTGGGCTGCAGGACGCTCGTGCTGACGATCAACCTCGATACGATCGCGTTCATGCCGTGCAACCCGTCGATCGGGGGGCCGGCGAAAGGGATCGTGGTGCGCGAGATTGCCGCGTTGGGCGGTCAGATGGCGCGCAACGCGGATCTCACGCATATTCAGATGCGCCTGCTCAACACGGGCAAGGGGCCTGCGGTGCAGGCGCTGCGCGCGCAGTCGGACAAGGCGCTGTATGGCAGGACGATGAAAGAGACGCTGGAGAATCAGCCGAACCTGATGCTTGCCCAAGGCATGGTGGAGGAGATGTTGACTGAGGGTGGGCGGATCCGCGGGGTGCGGACGCGGTCGGGCGCGGAGTACTTCGCGCGGGCGGTGGTGCTGACCACGGGAACGTACCTGCGCGGACGGATCATCATTGGCGACGTGTCGTTCCAGAGTGGGCCGAATGGGCAGTTGCCGGCGATGAAGCTGACGGACAGCCTGCAGGATCTCGGATTCGACCTGGTGCGCTTCAAGACGGGCACGCCGCCGAGGGTGAACCGCAATTCGGTGAATTTCGAGAAGCTGGCGGCGCAGCCGGGGGATCCGGAGCCGCGGCAGTTTTCCTACGACGAGGATATCCCGCCGCGTGAGCAGGTGGATTGCTGGCTGACGTACACCACGCAGGCCACGCACGAGATCATCGGCGAAAACCTGCATCGGGCGCCGATGTTTTCGGGCGGCATAGAGGGCCGGGGACCGCGTTATTGTCCGAGCATCGAGGACAAGGTGGTGCGTTTTAAGGAGCGTCCGGCGCACCAGGTGTTTCTTGAACCGGAGGGGCGGCGGACTGCGGAGTGGTACGTCCAGGGACTGTCCACGAGTCTTCCCGAAGACGTGCAGGTCAGGATGCTGCGGACGGTTCCCGGCCTGGAGAACGCCGAGATGCTGCGGCCGGGCTATGCGATTGAATACGACGCGCTTATCCCCACCCAGTTGCGTCTCACGCTGGAATCGAAGGCGGTCTCCGGGCTGTTTACGGCGGGGCAGATCAACGGGACTTCCGGCTACGAGGAGGCGGCAGGCCAGGGGATCATGGCGGGAATCAACGCCGCGATGCACGCCTTGGGGCGCGATCCGGTCGTTCTGGCGCGGTCGGAGGCGTACATCGGCGTGATGATTGATGATCTTGTGACGAAGGGGACGACTGAACCGTATCGCCTGTTGACGTCGCGTGCGGAGTACAGGCTGTTGCTGCGCAATGACAACGCGGACCTGCGGTTGATGGATATAGGCCGGCGGATCGGGCTGCTGCCGGAGCGCAGGCATGACCGGATGGCGCGAAAGCGCGCGGCGGTCAGCGAGGAGCGCAGGCGCCTTGCGGCTGTGGTGGTGCAACCGGGTCAGCTTGCCCAGGGGTTTGCGGAGCGCGGGATGGATGCGCCGACAAACGGGGTTTCGCTCGAACAGTTGTTGCGGCGGCCGGAGATTGATTACGCGTTCGTCCACGGACTCGCGCCTGCGTCGGGCAAACTGGCGCACGAGGTGACGGAGCAGGTCGAGATTCAGGTCAAGTATGAGGGATATGTGCAGCGCCAGGCGGCGGAGATCGAGAAGCAGCAACGCCTTGAGTCGCGGAGGTTGCCGGATGGCGTCGTGTACAAGGAGATCTCCGGGCTTTCGAACGAGGCCAAGGAGAAGCTGGCGGTTGTGCGTCCGGCGAACATTGGCCAGGCGTCGCGCGTGGAAGGCGTGTCGCCTGCGGACATCTCGATTCTGTTGATCTGGCTTGAGGCGCGGGGCCGTTCGGTGGTGCATGGATAGGAGCGCGGGGGAACGCGGTGAATGCGAGAGGGTGCTGGAGCACTGGGCGGGGGCGGTGGGGTGTCCGCTTGACGGCTTGGCGCTGGCGCGGTTTGACGCGTACGCCCGGGTGCTGCTGGAGTGGAATCGGCGGTTTAACCTGACGCGGATCACGGACTTGCAGGGCGTCTACGTGAAACACTTTGCGGACAGCCTTGCGCTGTGCGCGGTGTCGGAAGTCCTGTTGGGCGAGCGGTTGCTTGATGTGGGCAGCGGTGCCGGGTTTCCGGGATTGGCCCTGAAGATAGCGCGACCGCGGCTCGAGGTGACGTTGTGCGACAGTCTCGCCAAGCGGGTGAGTTTTCTGGTGCAGGCGGCGGCGGAGGTCGGCCTGGAGGCGCAGTGCGTTCACGGACGGGCGGAAGACCTTGCGCGCCATGGGGCGGGGTATCGCGCTCGCTTCGGTGTGGCGACGGCGCGGGCGGTGGCGCCGCTGCGGGTGCTGGTGGAGTGGGGTATGCCGTTCGTGCGCCGCGAAGGCGTGTTTGTCGCGATGAAGGGTCGCGGGTGTGCGGAGGAAGTGGGGGAGGCGCGACGCGCCGTCGCGTTGCTTGGTGGCGAGGTGGAACGCGTTGTGGAGTACGACCTGCCGCTCGGGGCGGGCGGGCGCGCGCTGATCGTGATCCGCAAGGTGCGTGAGACGCCGGAGAGGTTTCCGCGGCGGGCCGGCGAAGCGTCCCGCAGCCCCCTGTAGGCGGCGCGTGAGACTCCCGCCCGCGGCTGGCCATGACGCGGGGGACCATCCCTGGCTGTCGAGGATTGTCCGTAGGTGACTAGTCTTGTCGAACCCATTCCCGCGGGAAGGACTTTTGTCGCGCGTGCAGAACTTGGTTATGTAGAAGAGGGTGGGAACCGCGGACGGAGTGATGTGCCGTGAAAGAGCCATGGGGAAGATGGCTTGGTTCGGTGGCGCGGGATGGGGACGCAGCGCCTCCGGGCGCGGTGGTGGAGCGGATCGCAGTGGAGCGGATCCATGCGAACCCCTACCAGCCGCGCGGTGAGTTTGACGATGCGAAGTTGCGGGAATTGAGCGAGACGATACGGCTGCACGGCGTCATTCAACCGATTGTCGTGCGCCAGGTGGGCGTCGGGTATGAGTTGGTGGCGGGCGAGCGGCGCTGGCGGGCGGTGCAACTGTTGGGGTTGCCGGATATCCCGGCGATTGTGCGCGTGCTGAGCGATGAGCAGGCGGCTTCGCTGGCGCTGATTGAGAACCTGCAACGGGAGAATCTGACTGCGATTGAGGAGGCGGCCGCGTATCAGCGGTTGCTGGAGATTCATCGCATGACGCAGGAGAGCTTGGCGCAGAGTCTGGGGCGGAGCCAGTCAACCGTCGCGAACAAGTTGCGGCTGCTAAGTCTGGCGGATGCTGTTCAGGAGGCCGTGCGAAAGCGGGAGATATCCGAGCGCCACGCGAGAGCGCTGCTTCAAGTGGATGTGGAGACGCAGCTTGCGTTGCTGCGCGAGGTGCGCGAGAAGGACATGACGGTGAAGGAGATTGAGGCGCGCGTAATGGCGCTGCGCGGCGCGCGCAAGGGCAAACCGCGGATCCGCAAGTCCGTAGTGGCGCGTGACGTGCGTTTTGCGGTGAACACGATCCGGGAGTCCGTGCGTTTGGCGAGGGAGACGGGATTGACGCTGGTCGTGGAAGAGCGTGACGGGGAAAACTACGTCGAGTTCGTGATTCGGGTGCAAAAGGAGAGGGGCGCAGAGGCTGGGAAAAGCCGTTCCGTGCTAAATTCGGGGATGGTGCGGAGGTAGCACTTTGGAGTACAATGTCATAGGGTACGGGGTGTGCCCGTTAGGTTGCGAGTTTAATATCGTCGGGGTGTTGGTCTGGGCTCTCTTCGGGGTTTCAGGCCGAGTTTTTATGGTGCGGCGGCCGTTTGCAAGGGGTTGCGGGCGTCCGGTATGGCTTGTCGTGGGGCGGGGTTGAGATGCGCAAAGCGTGGATATTGGACGCGTCAGAGGATGGAAGGCACGGGCGGGGCGCAGTGGCGGGATCAGGTTGCCGGCGGCGGTGCGCCGGCTGGAAAGACGAGTGAGGGTCGGAGGTCTGATGGATGGCGCGTGTTATGGCTATTGCCAATCAAAAGGGCGGGGTCGGCAAGACAACCACCGCGGTGAATCTCGGTGCGTGCCTTGCTGAGCTGGGGAAGCGCGTGCTGTTGATTGACATTGATCCGCAGGGGAATACGACATCCGGGGTGGGAATCAACAAGGCGGACGTCCGGTATTGTATTTATGATGTGTTGATTAACGACGTGACGTCGACGGACGCGGTTCTCCCGACGAAGATCGGAAAGCTTGATATCGTGCCCGCAACCATCCAATTGGCGGGGGCGGAGATCGAGCTGGTGCCGACGATTTCGCGGGAGGTGCGGCTGCGGCGGGCGATTGCAACGCTGCGGCCGAATTATGACTATATTCTCATCGATTGTCCGCCGTCACTCGGTTTACTGACGATCAATGCGCTGACGAGCGCCGATTCGGTCGTGATTCCGATTCAGTGTGAGTACTACGCGCTGGAGGGCTTGAGCCAACTGCTCAGCACCATCCGGCTGGTGCAAAAGCACCTGAACACGACCCTTGAGATCGAGGGTGTGGTGCTGACGATGCTGGACGCCAGAACGAATCTGGGTATCCAGGTGATCGAGGATGTCAAGAAGTACTTTCGTGAGAAGGTGTACCAGACGATCATTCCGAGGAGTGTGCGGCTGAGCGAGGCCCCGAGTCACGGCAAGCCGATTATTCTGTATGATCCGAGGTCGCGAGGGGCCGAGGTGTATCTGGATCTGGCGCGGGAAGTGATCGGGGTATGAAACAGCGCGCTGGATTGGGGCGCGGTCTGGAGGCCCTCATACCGCAGATGGGAGTTTCCGAAGGCGAGGAAGTTTCAGAGATTCTGTTGGAAACGATTCGCCCGAATCCCTATCAACCGAGGAAGCGGATGGATGAGGAGAAGCTGGCCGAACTCATGAGTTCCATCAAGGAACACGGGGTGCTGCAGCCGATCATGCTGAGGGTGGCGGTGCCGCGCGGATATGAGATTGTGGCGGGGGAACGGCGGTTCAGGGCGGCGGAACGTCTCGGCATGGCGCGCATTCCCGCGATTGTGCGGACGATCTCGGACAAGCAGGCGATGGAGATTGCGCTGATCGAGAATTTGCAGCGTGAGGACCTGAACGCCATTGAGATCGCGGAGGCCTACCTGAATGTCATGAAGCATTTTGATCTGACGCAGGAGGAGTTGGCGGCGCGGGTTGGGCAGAGTCGGTCGCATGTGGCGAATATGCTCAGATTGCTTACCTTGCCTGAATCGTTGCGGGCCGATGTTTCACGTGGAACAATCTCCATGGGGCATGCGCGGGCCCTTCTGTCGGTGCACGATGACGCGGCGCGTATGCTTCTAGCCCGCAAGATCGTGGATGAGGGGCTTAGCGTCAGGGCCGTCGAGGTGATGTGCCAGCGTCTTGCCGATGTTCCACGTGGAACAAGGCAGCGGGAACGGAGGCAGCCGGATCCCCAGATCAGGGCAGTCGAAGCGAGGTTGCGAAATCAACTCGGGACATCGGTCCGCATTCAAATGGGGAAGAAGCGCGGAAAGATTGAGATAGACTACTTCTCCCTCGATGACCTTGAGCGGATTCTCTCTCTGTTTGCTGTGGGAGCGGACGACCCGCGCTGAATGCTCCCGGGCTTGTCTCCACCATTCGTCCGGTGTGGGACCTTGCAAACGCGTCACGCGCGCTGCGCAGCACTGGGTCCCTTCGTGTATCGGGTGGCCCGGGAACTCGGGGGTGAAGTGGATGTTTCTCTGGGGGCCGCTCGTCAACGCGTTCGCCATTCTGCTCGGAACGGCGGTCGGCGCCCGCTTCACACGCGTTCCGGAAAGACTTAAGACAACTGTCCTCCAGGGTCTGGCCATATTCGTGATCGTCTTGGGAGTGTCGATGGCGCTTCAAGCGCAACAAGATGCACTGTACGTCATACTGTCGGTAACCATCGGCGGGGTGATCGGTTCTCTCTTGCGGATTGAGGAACGGCTTGCCGCATTCGGCGATCACTTTCAGCGGGTGATGGGACGGCGCGCGGGTAATGCGGGGCAGGCGTTCGTCTTTGCCACTCTCGTATACTGCGTTGGTTCGATGTCGATCCTGGGGGGTTTGCAGAGTGGTCTCGGTGGAAGCAACTCCATCTTGTATCTCAAGAGTGTGTTGGATGGATTCTCGGCAATTATTTTTACTTCGACTTTAGGACTTGGCGTTGGTCTTGCCGCTCTGCCAGTGGTATTATACGAAGGGTCGATCGCCGCGGCAGCGCACCTGTTTGGCGCAAATCTGCACCCCGGCCCCACCATGACGGATGTGACCGCCGTCGGTGGCATCCTGATCGTCGGGATAGGGATCAACATCCTGGAACTCAAGCGCGTGCGAGTAGCCGATCTGCTTCCAGGCATGCTGATCGTCGTCGTCTTGCGGCTGCTGGCGCACACAGTAGCATCCGTCGGGCCTCATCTTTGAACAAGAGGTGTACCCGCCTTGCCGTCTGACGCGGCCTGGAACTCACGCATATAGAGGTGGACACTTCATGGGAAACTTCACTTTCTTCACCAACATCAATCCGCTGTATGTGGAAATTGTAGCCGGATTGTCCATCTTGCTCTCTCTCTTGGCCATGATCTTCGCTTCCGTCGCGATGGGGCGGGCACGGCGTCTCAGGCGGCGCTACAGACAATTGATGACAGGCGAGAACGGCGCGGATCTCGAACAGATGGTGTTGAAACACAGCCAACAGGCTAACGCGGCCTTGAGTCAACTCCGCGACATCCAGGAGCAGATCGCGGATCATGAACGGCGCCTCCGGAACAAGACCAATACGCCCAAGGTGTTGCGCTATAACGCTTTTGGCGAACAGGGAAACGACCTTAGCTTCACGTTTGCCCTCATTGACGAAGAGGGCAACGGGGCGGTGCTCAGCAGCATATTCGGGCGCGATGACGCTCGCGTCTATGCAAAACCGATTGCGTCGAGCGATTCCACATATACGTTGACCGACGAAGAACGAAGCACCGTTCTGGGCATAGACCTGGACGGTGTCAGGGAGCAGCGCAAGAGAGCCAAATCGCGATGATTTGGCTCTCACTCCCCGGGGAGTTACAGCCGCGCTCCGGCAGCTCCCCCCACGCATCACCTGATTTTCCACCATCCGTTGCGCATGCTCCCGGTGCTCCGGCCCGCAGCCACGCTCTCCCTGGATGAGGAACCGTCCTTTTGCAGCGCCATGTGAACGCCCTCGGATATCGTCTGGGCCATCTTGTACACGACGGCGAGGCGCGTGTTCTGCAACACAAAATACTCCATGAAGCCGCCCACATTTACGATCCCCGTGATGTGGATATGGCCGACCTCAGGCAGTGTCTTGTGCACGCCGGCGCCCGGCCGGAGTGCCCCCTCTGCCAGAGTGATCTGCCCGATGCTGGCCGCTTGGCCAAGGCATGCGTCGACGGCGACGATGAACGGGGCAGCAAATCGGCCTTCAATCTCGCGGATGGTGTCGGCAAGATTCACCGCGTGAACAGGATGGTCCAACGTTCCAAAGACATGCGCGGCTGAGTCTCGGGCCGAGAGCTTGGAACCCGTCAAAGGCCCTAGGGAGTCGCCCGTGGAGCGATCGGTGCCAATGCACAACAGCACCACCGTCGCGTTGCCGGGACGCGCCTCTAGTCTACCCGCGAGATTGCAGGCAAGGTCGACGGACGCATCGGGCGTGCCGTAATTGATGCGAAACGGCGTCTCCGAGGATGAACATCGCGCCACAGCTTCCACCACACCCCGATCGAGAGTCACCCAGGGACAGCGATAACGAGAATTCCGGACTTCACACACGCGCCGGACGCCCTCATCACGTGCCTTCTGCTACAGTATGTGACGGGAGGCAGGCGAAATATACGTGATTGCCGCATAGATTAAATGGTGGACGATCTACTATTTTTGCGGTGGATGGCGGGTGGTAGTGTGCTCGATCTGGGCTTGCTCGCAGTCGTTGCCTGGTGCGTCTTTGCCGGCTTGTCGCTCGGCGCCTTTCGCACCCTGGTAGCACTGTCGGCCTTTGTTGGTGCGGTGTTCGTTGTCGAACTGGGCTCGCCCTGGCTGAGACTCCTTGACAGTGTGGAGAGCATCGGAGGGGCCGGCGAGTGGCTGCGCCGCGTGCTCGCTCCGGACATTCCCGCGTTTGCGCGTGTGCAGCTGCAGGCGCTTGAGGTGGGTTGGATGCGCGTGGCTCCACTGCTTCGCACAGTGTATCTACAGGTGAACCTTGTCTGCTACGCGGTCGCGGTTGCAACCGGCTTCCTGCTGGCGTTGCGCAGCATCGAGACACTCTGGACGGCGGGAGCCATGAGACGCTCCAGCAGAGGCGCAGGAGGCTTGCTCGGCTTCCTGCTGGGTGTCTTCTCCGTGGGCTTTCTGCTCAGAATAATCGCTTTTGCCGGATGGTGGCTGCATGCTCCGTCCATCACCGCGCTCGCGCGGCGCTCCATGCTCTTTGGAATGTGGGGACATTGGCTTGCGCTCCACCATCATGGTATATTCTTCTGAAGCGCGGTGGAACTCTATTTCTTGTTCGCCGAGCCGCAATAGACGTCACAACTTGAGCAATCGGCGGGTGCTGCCATGAATGACCAGGGATTTCATCTGGGTGATGTGATAAGTATGAAGAAGGACCACCCGTGCGGCGCCAACGAGTGGCAAATCATTCGGATGGGCATGGACATCCGCATCAAATGCCTGCGCTGCGGCAGAAGCGTCCTGCTTGCGCGGCGTGATTTTGAGCGATCGTTTCGCAAACATCTGCGCCAGGCCCAACAGGTCGACAACTGAACGGCGAACAGGCGCCCGGGCGCGGCGGCCCGGCGCTCGCACCGCCATGTGTGTGCCGGGTCCCTGGCGGGCAGTCAGGCGGCGGCAAGGATGCCGCGCGCCTTCCGGAATCGCTCGCGAAGCCGGCGTAGACGTTTTCGCATGTCGCACTCTCCTCTCCGGGCAGGATCGACCGTGGCGCTTCGCTCGCTATTCTTCGCCCATCTCGACAATTCTATCCAAAACAATCACAATGCCGTACAATGCAGCATGGTGTACTGAAATCCCTCCTGTATAATTGGTCTCGCAAGGCCAACATACAGGATCACTTCTTTGCGGCAGGTGGAACGCATGTCACTCAAGGCAGGAATCGTGGGGTTGCCGAATGTGGGCAAATCAACGCTGTTCAACGCGATTACGAAGGCAGGTGCTGAGGCGGCCAACTATCCATTCTCCACGATTGACCCGAATATCGGTGTGGTTGCGGTGCCTGATGCTCGTCTCTCGGAGGTGGCGGCCATCGTCCACCCACAGAAAATTGTACCAACAACTTTCGAATTTGTCGATATCGCAGGGCTGGTAAAAGGCGCCAGCCAAGGGGAGGGCCTCGGCAACAAGTTCCTCTCCCACATCCGCGAAGTCGATGCCGTGATCCACGTTGTGCGCTGTTTCGAGGACCCGGACGTCTCCCACGTGGCGGGGAAGGTCGACCCGGTATCGGACATCGAAACGATCGATCTGGAACTCGTTCTCGCAGACATGGACACGGTCGCGCGCCGCCTGGAACGCGCGCGTCGTCAAGCCAAGGGCGGCGACCAGAAGGTGCGCGAGGAAGTCGGATTGCTGGAGGCCGTACAGCGCCATCTTGAGGACGGACGGCCCGTCCGAAGGATGTCCCTGACCGCGGAGGAGTCCGCTCTGCTGGCGGATCTGCACCTCTTGACGCAAAAGCCCGTGCTCTACGCGGCGAATGTGTCCGAAGCCGGCCTGGCGCAAGCCGACGCATCCGACCTGGTCGCGAAGGTGCGTTCGGTCGCGCTGGAAGAACACGCGGAGGTGGTGGTAATCTGCGCGCAGGTAGAGGCGGAAATTGCCGAGCTTGAGGACGATGACCGGCTCGTCTTTCTGGCCGACCTCGGTCTTGAAGAGTCGGGGCTGGACCGCCTGATCCGCGCGAGCTACGAGCTGCTCGGGCTGATCACGTACTTTACCGCGGGTCCGCAAGAGGTGCGCGCCTGGACCATCCGCAGGGGGACGCGCGCTCCCCAGGCCGCGGCAGTCATCCATACGGACTTCGAGCGCGGTTTCATCCGTGCCGAGGTGGTCGCGTGCGACGACCTGATTCGGACCGGCAGCCAAAATGCCGCCCGCGACCAGGGCAGACTCAGGCTTGAGGGCAAGGATTACACCGTCTGCGACGGCGACGTGATGCACTTTCGATTCAATGTGTGAGGCGATAACCACCCATGCTGGCGATTGGATGGAATGCATGATATAATCCATCGGTATGGCAAATTTCCGCCGCCGTACGGATTGTCATGGCGGCGGAGACCGGACAACCTGCCATCCTTGCTCCGAGAGGGGCCTCAGTCCATAAGGAGGTGAAGTGAATAATGCGCACGTACGAAACTCTGTATGTATTGCGCCCGGATCTTGAAGGGGAGAAGACGCAGGAAATTGTCAGTCGGTACAGAGACCTCGTCGCGGATAAGGGCGGCGAAGTGGTCGATGTGGCCGAATGGGGCAAACGTCGTCTCGCCTATGAGATTGACAACCACCGTGAAGGTTATTATGTCGTCATGAAATACAACGCTCCCACGGATGTGTCGCCCGAACTCGAGCGTCTCTTCCGCATCAGCGACGACGTCATGCGCTACATCACCACTCGCGAAGCAGAGTAAGCGAGGAGGCGTCACCGTGCTCAACCGGATTATCCTGATTGGACGTCTGACTCAGGACCCAGAACTGCGTTACACCCAGTCTGGCGCAGCAGTCGCATCCTTTTCGCTGGCCGTCGATCGCCAACGGGCGAATCAGGCAGGTGAACGGGAGACCGATTTCATTAACATTGTCGCGTGGCAAAAACTGGGCGAACTGTGCGCGCAGTATCTGCGCAAGGGTCGTATGGCGGCTGTCGAAGGCCGTTTGCAGATCAGGCAGTATGAGAATCGCGAAGGCCAGAAGGTGCGGGCCGCCGAAGTCGTCGCGGACAATGTCAGATTCTTGGACCGCGGCGCCGATGCCGCCCCGTCCGATTCCACGGGATCGCAGCGGACCCCCGAGACCGCGGCCGCGAAAAAACCAGCGGCTGCATCCCAACGCTATCAGGACGATCCGTTCGCCGAGGATGGCCATGCATTGGACTATGCCGAGGACGATCTTCCGTTTTGACCCGTTTTCCGATCGATTATTGAATGCAGGGAGGTGTGCCGTGTGCCTCGTAAGGGAAGAGGCGGCAAGCGCAAGCGCGTCTGTCAATTTTGCGTGGACAAGGTCGCTGTCGTGGACTACAAGGAGACAAACCGTCTCACGAAATATCTGACTGAGCGCGGGAAGATTCTCCCGCGTCGCATATCTGGAAACTGTGCGGGCCATCAGCGTGAAGTTACAGTCGCAATCAAACAGGCAAGACAGGTAGCGCTTCTGCCGTATACCATGGAGTAGCGCGAACCCGTTCGCGAAAGCCGTCGTGACCCATTTGTCGCGGCGGCTTTCGCCGTCCCTCGCGCGTCAGAATCAGTCGCCGTCTGCCGTGGGGCTGTAGTATGTGGACCGGCCCTGGTGTGGAAGGCGGACGATCACCGCACAACCTCCTCCGCCATCCGGCAGGGCGAACCCGATCTCTCCGCCGTGCGCGCGGGCGATCAGGCGCGCGAGCGTCAGACCGAGTCCTCCCCGTGCGGGCCTGGTCGTAAAGAAGGGATCGAAGACATGCGGCAGGTGCTCCGGGTCGATGCCGTGTCCGGTATCGGCAATGACGATCACGAGCGACGAATCGCGCACTTCATTCGAGATGCTGAGCACGCCCCCGCCGTCCATCGCGTCCAGGGCGTTTGTCACAAGGTGAAGGATGAGCCGTTTGAATTCGTCGATATTGGTCCGGAAAAACACGTCTGGCAGCGGCCCGACCATGAGGCTGACTCCGGCCGATTCGGCCTGCAACGAGACCGCGCGGCGCAGTTCGTCAAATACCGCCGGAAACGGCACCGTGTGCCATCCCGAGGCCAAGCCGCTCCCGTGTGAACGCATCTGTTCGGTCATCAGCGCATCGATCCGGTCCACGGCGTCGATCATTATCTGCCAGTAGTCCTTGCCTCCCTGCGGCTTGTCCCGCTTGCTCTGAAGCTGCAGGAAGCCGCGCAGGGTCGTGAGCGGGTTGCGAATCTCATGCGCCGTGGATGACGCAAACTCGGAAATCAATTGATCCCGGCTGTCCTGGAGGTTGTACGCTTCAAGGTACTTTTTGGCGGTGATGTCCTCCACGGCAAGTACGCGGCCCGCGAAACCCGCGCCGGACTCCGGAGTCCTCCCGGGACGCGTCGCCGGGACCGGGGTCACCGATACGAGGAGAATTCGCGTCTCGCCCGTAACCGCATTCCCCACGCCGATTTCTTGATTGCGCAGGACAATCCCCCGGAGCAGGGCGTCGGCGATCGCCAACCTGCCAAATTGCTTCAGATTCAGGTGTGACGACACGTCAAATATGGACGACCCGACGAGCTTTGACATATCCAGTCCGATCATCAGGCTAATTGTATTGTTGGCCAGTTGAATTGTAAAATTGGAATCAAGATAGACAACACCAAACGGTAGGGCATCCAGCAACAATGGCGTCATTTCGGCGAACAAGTAGTCTCTCGTCCTCGGTGTCCAGATTGCCGCACGCCCGATCCACGTCATACGGGCGAGGCGGGCGCGGACGGGAACAAGCAGCGAACCGCAACTGTGCAGCAGAGGTACCGACCACCCTTGCCGAGTGGTACAATGCCATGGTGGGCATGTGACTCTTCCTGTCCCATATTATATTTTTCCTGAAGGCGCTGCAAAAGGGTCCATGTATGTTCTGCCTTCGTCATGCTCTGACGGGCGCAGCGCCGACGCGGGCAATAACAGATCTACCCATTTCATGAACGTGGTGATCGATGTGAAACGGTCGCGCGACACTAGCGTGGATATCGCGGGAATCAGCTTTATCATACTCTTTGCAGTGTCTCTGTTCACACCGCTGTCCACACTTTCCTTGATATTCACGCCGGCGCCGCTGGCCTTTCTGTTTTACCGCGGGCTGGCACGGCGGGCATTCGCGGTCTTGATCGCGACCGTCATCGCGTTCTCGTGGACGGGTGCGCTGCCGGCGCTGAGCCTGCTGCTGGGTCTGATCGGCGTGTATGCCTTCACGCTCGGCGCAGGGTTTCGCAAAGACAAGCTGGATCGGACGGCCGTCGCCGCCACGCTTGTGGTCGTTGTCGCGCTCATCCTCGGGATCGCGGTTTTGCAGTCATCAGGCCAGCCGCTCGCGGCGCTGATCCACAAGTCTCTTCTGACCGCGTTTCACACCAGCGGTCAACTCCGGATTGTGGCCAACGGCTCCACGACCCAGATCATCGACCAAGTGATGCAGGAGGTGACCACGTATCTTCCAGGCCTCATCGTGATTGTGTCGGTTGTGATCACACTGGCCAATCTCGCGGTGCTTGGCGCCGTTCTCCAACGGACGCAGGGTCCACGGCCGCACGTCATGCGCAACATCAGGTTCCCCAAGTACATCGGCGGCCTGTACGTGCTGATTCTCGTGGCGCAGATGTTCAGCTCGGGAGGGAGTGCGACGTTCACCCAGTTTGTGTCAAGCGCCTGGATCATCATCAGTTTTCTGCTCGTCATTCAGGCGCTGTCACTCATCTGGTGGAAATTGTCCCATTATGCGTTCGGCCCTTTCCTCGCGGCGCTTGCCGCCGTTTGTTCCCTTGTGCCGGTCGCGGGCTACATCTACGTTCTGGTCGGCTTGCTCGACACGATATTCGACTTCCGCGGCCGCGCCGGGACCAGAGCGCCGTAAGTTGCATTTCAACGTCAATCTCAAGGGAAGGGTGTCGTCTCCATGAAGGTCGTTTTTCTGCAGGACGTAGCGCAACAGGGCAAGAAGGGTGACGTGAAGACGGTATCGGAGGGGTACGCGCGCAATTTTCTCCTTCCGCGTGGACTCGTGCGCGAAGCGAGCCCCGAAGTCCTGAAGGAACTTGACGCGCAAAAGGCGGTCGACGCGCGCAAGGAACAGCAGCAACTGGCTGCGGCCCGCGCCGTGGCGGAGAAGTTGCGGACGTACACGCTCACCATCCCGGTCCGGACCGGGGAAGGCGGGAAACTGTTTGGAGCGGTCACGCCGAAGCATATCGCGGAAGAACTGGCGAAAGTCGGCTTCAACGTGGACAAGAAGAAGATCGTCCTGCCCGAGGCCATCCATTCGCTCGGCGCCACGGTGGTGCCGATCCGGCTGTATCACGATGTTACCGCGCATCTGCAGGTCCATGTCGTAGAGCGGTGATCAGTCCAGGGGGTCAGTATGGAATCGGGTTATGAACGCCTTCCGCCGCAGAGCATAGAGGCCGAGCAGGCCGTCCTCGGAGCCGTGCTGCTGTCGCCCGACATCTTGCCCGCACTCGCCGAGCGCCTGCGTTCGGAGGACTTCTACCGGGGAGCGCACCAGGTGATCTATGCGGCGGCCCTGGCCGTGGCGGAGTCGGGCGAACCGGTCGATTTGGTGACGCTCACCGGGCGTCTGCAGGCCGATGGAAAACTTGAAGAGTCCGGCGGCATCGAATACATAGTCGCGCTGTCGCGCTCCGTTCCGACGGCGGCGAACGTGGACTACCACGCGCAGATCGTCTCGGACCGCGCGCTCTTGCGGCGTCTGATCGGCGTGACGACGGAGATTGCCGCAACCAGCTACAAGGGGGCGCCAGACGTCGGTGAACTGCTCGACTCCGCGGAGCGGCGCATCCTCGAACTCTCGCAGTCGCGGACACTGCGCGGATTCACGCCCATTCGCGAGGTCCTGCTGGACGCCTACGAGCGGGTCGAATTTCTCTACAACCACAAGGGGAGTCTGACGGGAGTACCGTCAGGCTACGCCGAATTGGACAGAATGACGTTCGGATTCCAAAAATCCGACCTGATTATCATTGCCGCGCGTCCCTCGGTCGGAAAGACCGCGTTCGCGCTCAATATTGCCCAGAACGTCGCGGTGCGGGGGAAGATGACATGCGCCATCTTCAGCCTTGAGATGTCCAAGGAACAGTTGGCGCAGCGAATGATCTGCGCCGAGGCGAACCTGGACGCCCAGGTGCTGCGCACGGGACAACTGACGGACCAGGACTGGTCGAAGCTGACGATGGGGATGGAGTCGCTTTCGGAGGCGGCCCTCTTCATAGACGACAGTCCGGGCATCACGATCACGGAAATGCGCTCCCGGCTGCGCAAGCTGCAGTTGGAGCACGGACTCGGACTCGTCGTCGTCGACTACCTCCAGTTGATTCACGGCCGCAGCCGAACGGACAACAGGCAGCAGGAGATCTCGGAGATATCGCGCAACCTCAAGGCGTTGGCAAGGGAATTGGACACGCCCGTGATCGCGCTTTCGCAGCTGAGCCGGTCGGTCGAGCAGCGCCAGGACAAGCGCCCGATGCTGTCGGACATCCGGGAATCCGGCAGTATCGAACAGGATGCGGACGTGGTTGCCTTCCTGTACCGCGACGATTACTACGATCCGGAGTCCGAGCGCAAGAATATCGTCGAGGTCATTATTGGCAAGCAGCGGAATGGACCTACGGGCAAGGTCGAACTCGTTTTCTTGAAGAACTACAACAAGTTTGTATCCCTTGAGAAGCATGCGCGGTGATCTCCATGGCACAATGTGACGAACGTCCCGCCGAAAGTTCCGCGCGCGACAGGCGGTCGCGCCACCCCAAAGAGCGCCTGCGGCCCATCCACGTCGTCTTCTGGCTGTTGTCGCCGCTGCACCTGCGGCTGCGTGAGCCGTCCATGTGGCCGCGTAACCGCTACGCGCGGCCGTCAGACATTCCGCCGACGAGCCGCAACAGGCAACGGCGGCGGGCGAAGCGGCTGCGCCTGAGGCGGAGACTGAAGGTTCGGCGGGCCGCCAGGCTGACGGGGCTTGGGGCGGTGGCAATCGTTTCTCTCGCGGCGCTCGTCTTTTGGGCGAAATTTGCCGTAGTCTATAACCTTCCGGTGTTCGTGCGTCACGGCGGGCTGATCCACGCGCACGCCTACATCGTTTTGAAGTCCTGGTGGTTCGGGCCGCCGGAGTTCAATCTCCGTCAGTACCCGGTTGCTGCGAACGAGCCATGGAGTTCACTGACAACGGAGTTGGGGCGTTATCGAGAGATTGTCACTAATCCGTCAGAGATCGTGTTCAGTTGGTGAATGGGCGCCGTGTTACGAACAAAAACGCGGTCATATGAATGTATTGTTCGTGTTTTCTCGTTGACACGCAGGAGTCGGGTTGTTACACTCATCCGGGGCGCTCGGAGTCCGACTGCTTTTGGCCGACCGGGCATTTACACACGAACAAACCGTGAGCTGATTGGGAGAGATGACACATGGCAACAGTCGTTGTTGTGGGTACGCAGTGGGGCGACGAAGGCAAGGGCAAGATCACGGATTACCTCGCGCAGCGGGCGGACGTGGTTGCGCGCTATCAGGGCGGCAATAACGCAGGCCATCAGATCAAGCTCGGCGAGCAGAAATTTGACCTGCACCTGCTTCCTTCCGGAGTGCTGTACCCCGACAAGCTGTGCGTGATCGGCAACGGCGTCGTGATTGACCCAAGGGCCCTGCTGCACGAGATCGATTACATCCAGGCGTTGCAAGGGAGCATGGCGCGGCTCGCGATCAGTGATCGGGCGCACCTCGTGATGCCTTATCACATTCGGATGGACGAAATTGAAGAGGACCGCAAGGGCAGCGAGAAGATCGGTACGACGCGCAAGGGGATCGGTCCCGCCTATATGGACAAGGCGGCGAGGATCGGCATCCGCGTGGCGGACCTGCTGGATGAACCGGAGTTTCGGCGCAAGCTGGCGATGAATCTACAAGAGAAAAACCGCATGTTCGAGCGCTTCTATGGCGTGGCTCCACTGCACTTTGACGAGATCGCCGAGGACTATCTTGTCATGGCGGAGCGGATTCGGGGTTTTGTGCAGGACACCTCCGTCGTGCTCGACGAGGCGATGGCCCGCGGAGAGGACATCCTGTTCGAAGGCGCGCAGGCGACGATGCTTGATCTGGACCACGGGACGTACCCGTATGTCACGGCGTCCAATCCGGTGGCCGGGGGCGTCTGCATCGGATCGGGTATCGGGCCGACGCGGGTGGGGACTGTCGTGGGGGTTGTGAAGGCGTATACGACGCGCGTCGGCGAGGGGCCGTTTGTCACGGAGATGGACGATGACATCGGCGGCAAGCTGCGTGAGGCCGGCCACGAGTACGGCGTAACGACCGGGCGGCCCCGGCGAATGGGCTGGTTTGACGCTGTGGTGACGCGGCATGCGCGGCGCGTGAGCGGCTTGGACGGCATCGCCGTTACGAAGCTGGACATCCTGACAGGCATGGATGAACTGCGCATCTGCACGGGCTACCGGCTCGACGGCGAAGTGATCACGCATATCCCGGCGAGCGTATCGGCGTTGGCGCGCTGTGAGCCGGTGTATGAGACGCTTCCGGGCTGGCGGCAGGACATCAGCGGCATGCGGTCTCTGGAGGAGCTTCCGGAGCAGGCGCAGCGTTACCTTGGACGGATCGCGGAGTTGACGGGGGCGCCTCTGCTGCTGTTCGGGACGGGCGCGGAGCGGGATCAGATCGTCGAGGTCAAGCGCGTGATGTGACGCGTGGTTGCGGCGGTTGCGGCGTTCGCGAACTGCGGTTGCCACACGGAGCCGGCCGGGGCGGTTTGCGGGCTGGCATGCGTGGCCAAGGTGGGCGGTTGCGTGCGGGCGGCCGCCAGGCCCGTGCGCAACCGCCCACCTTGCGCGCATGGAGAAGCCGTGCTATAGTGTCTGTCGTACTGTGATCGTGAGCCATTAGCTCAGTTGGTAGAGCACCTGACTTTTAATCAGGGTGTCGCTGGTTCGAGCCCAGCATGGCTCACCAAAGGAAACCGCGCGGTTGCGCGGTTTTTTGCTGTGTAGCGGGGCGCGTGGATGGCAGGGAGTGCGGTTTGGTGCAACTTTGGTGCAACTGGGGGTAGGACTGCGGGAAGTTGTAGTCCTGAGTTTGCTGGTTTGGTGGGGAGTTGCTTGCTTCGAGGTGATGCCTCGGGTGTTCCGTGGGCGGGAAACGAGTGGTATAATTTGTCGCAAAGCACCTGTGCTCGAACGAGAAATTAGCCGTAGATAAGTTGTGGAGTTGGCCCCTGGTCGTCACAGATAAGTGCATAATCCAGAAGCATGGTCGGATGTTTATGCAGTTTCTATCTACTCGTTGGAGTGCAGGGTTTTGGTATGATTTGAAAGCCAATCTGCAATAGTCTCTAACGATAAACGTTTCTCCGCAACCCGAACGACAAAATCCTCAATCTCTCCGTGGGCGGCGATGATGGAGATGCCATTTAATTGTACCAAAAGACCTACAGTTGCAAACGCGGTCCGTTTGTTCCCATCCTGGAACGGATGATTGAGTATGAGTGAGTGAAACATCGCCGATGCTTTCTCAATTAAATCAGGGTAAGCATCCCTTCCGAACACGGTTGTGTGAGGACGTGCGACAGCTGATTCGAGGCCACCAATGTCACGCACACCATGCAGGCCACCGAAGCGCTCTATCATCTGAAAGTGAATGTAGAGGACTTCCTCAACGGTTAGAAACCTCATCGGTCCGCCAGTCCTTTGAGAACGTCGTCATATTCGGCCACAAAACGGTCAACTGCCGCATAAAATTCTGGTGTAATGTCAGAACCTGATGAGGGCATTGGACGAACCACGATCTCTCCTTGTTCATTACGCGTAATTTGAACAGGTTGATCTTCAAGGTGCATTTCACGGACCCAATCCGCCGGAATCGATACAGCGAAGCTGTTTCCAGCTCTGAACACCTTTCGCACTTCCATTTCTTTGTATCCTCCTCGGCATTTCGTTAAAACAATTATAACACAATCGACGAACGATTCGCGATTCGCTTTTAGCGGTCTCGACACCTTGAATCTCTATCCATGGCATATAATTATCCAAACCACCGGCTCACCGGGTTTCGGTTGCCAATTTGATTCCAAGTGCGACGAAGCATACGGCGAAGGCTTGACGAAGTCGACGAACAGCCTGCGGCTTGTCCAGCAGCCGGCGCCTCGCGAGCGAGGCCGCCATCCCGTATATGACAAAGACGACAAATGTCATCGCCATGAAGATCCCGCCAAGTTCAAGCAGGATCGGGAGTGGATTTCGGGTGTTCAGGGGTACGAACTGGGGAAGGAATGCGAAAAAGAACAAGGTCAGTTTTGGATTGAGTAGATTCGCGCCGACGGCCGCTCCTGCCATTCTCACCCAAGATACGGGTGCAGGCGAGGTGGCGAGCGATAGCGGTCGTCGGTCTCGCCAAGTGACGACTGCAAGCACGAGCAGGTACCCGATGCCAAGCACTTTCAGCGTCTCAAAGGCCAGACCGCTGACCTGAAGAAGAGCGACTGTGCCTGTCAAGGCCGCGATGAGATGCGGCAGGATGCCGAGCGTGCATCCGGCTGCAGTGATGACTCCCGCTCGCGCCCCGCGAACAACGCCTGCGGTGACTGTGAGCAACACCCCGGTTCCGGGGACGGCGACGAACGCGAGCGCTGTAAGAACAAACGCAATACTGACCAATATTCGCCCTCCCTACGCCGCAACGGACGTTTCATGGTTCCACACTCATGCACGGGGAATGGTACAAGGGAATTTGGCGTTTCCATCAGGAAACACACTCGCTCCCGGTAATTTGGCTGCGCTGACGACGCCAGTTTACCAGAAGAGAGGGTGTTTTTCTATTTTGCAGGATACCGAAAATCCAAGCCGGACACGCCTTCGCGATCGCTATCAGGGTTTGAAACCCGGGTTGATAAAGTTGCTAAATAAGGAGTATCTGTCTGTAATGGTGATAGAGAAGATTCAGAAGTTAATGGATTTCGGTCTGCTGGTGAGCCCGTGGCTCGCCGGCGTGGGCAAGCGGTCACGATTTGATGATGACATCTTTGAATACCTGGACGGCCAGGCCCAGTCGATCAGCGATCTGCAGTGGACCGAAGAGATGCAGACGGAGACCTTCGGAGAGAGTTTGCCGGTACCCGACCGGATTCCCCGGACGGCCCTGTATGAAATCGCAGCGTCGACGGCGGTGTGCATTGCCCACGAGGGATCCGGGACACCCGAAGTCACCTTTGATTTTGCCGACAAAGCACTGCGGCGCATGCGTGCTTTCTATCAGCGTCATGGGTTGCCTGCGCTGGTGGAAGTGTACGTGATGGCGACGCGGTACGAAAACTATCAGGCGGTCGATTACTACAAGGACATGCCGGAACGGGAATTCATTTTGGGCCATCTGCACCGCCCGTGGGTCGACTATTCCCTTCAGGATGAGCTGATCCTCGGTGTCCTGACCGGAAATCTGGCCATCCGACTGGCTGGCGGACGGCGCGTCGTGTCGCTGACCGAACGGGGACGAGCCAGCCTGCGGGAGATCGCGGCCTTGCTCGAGCAATCCGGTTATCTCGATCAGCGCGTGCGACACCTGCACGTGTCGCGGTTCAATTCGGCGATTGTCCTGGAGGAGACGGTGCATCAGATGGCGCCGGACTGGATTCCTCAGCGGGCGACATTCGTGGACTTTGCGGGCATTGAACCGGGCATGCGCGTGCTGGAGGTCGGGTGCGGGGACGGCTTGCTGACGATCGACGGAGGGTTGGCGGACCGCATCGGACCGACCGGCAGCCTGACCGCTGTGGACCCGTCCATGGGGATGCTGGCGCGGGCAAGAAGAAAATTGCGGGAGAGTCCGCGTCCCTGGGTGCAGTTCGTGAAGGCCAGTGCGGAGGACCTTCCGTTTGAGAGCGGATCGTTTGATGCGTGATCGGCGCCGCCTACCTGCACCTGACGGACATGCCCAAGGCGCTCGGCGAGACGCGGCGCGCCGTGCGTGAGGGCGGGAGCATAAGCGGGTTCAATATCCTGCCGGCGGGCATGGACGAGCCGTTTTTCGCGGATTGGATGGCGCCTTTAATCGAATTGGCGAAGAAAAACGGTCGCACGGAACCGAACACCTTTCTCGTCCCCGCCGCCGCCATTGAGCGTGAATTTGCGAAAGCAGGGATTTACGTCGAAAAGACGGACTTGGTCGTATCCCGTTTTTTGTACTGGTGGCCCAGGGAGAATGTGGATGTGGCCATCCGCTGTCTGGGATGGGCGCAGGAGGAGTTGGCGACGATCCCATGGGCGGCGCGGGAGGAAATGATCTCACTGCTGGAGGAGCGCGGGGAGGACATCTGTCAGCGGTATACAAGAGAGGATCGGGTGCTTAAGTTTCCCATGCAGATGATCAAGGGGGTGGTCAGATAACGGAATGCGGGAACCCATTCATCTGTCGCCGACCTGTATATTTGATCCGGACAGCGAAAGTATCATCCGCCGAGGTAAAGTCAATCGACTGACCGATGTCCGGTATCGGATACTGGAATGCCTCGTTGAGCGGATGGGGGAGATCGTGAGCGCTGAAACGATCATGACATACGTGTGGGGTGGCAGGCAAAGGGCTACGAGAGAAAACTTCAATGTGCAAATGCTGCGGTTGCGCCGAAGAATCGAGGTGGACTACCGGACGCCGAAATTGATCCTCACGATTCGGGGCAGTGGATACATGTTGGTGCAGGATAAGGGGATTTGAGATGGATATAAATGGGGCTATGTAGATTTCACGTCTTTGTTGTACTATTACACCGGAACAGGATGTAGTGAACATAATAACCGGGAGGGATTTTTCAATGTTGAAAATGAAGGTTGTAACTGTACTGTGTGCAACGAGCACCTGCATGGCGTTAATGGTATTTTCGCCATCTTACGCGGCTCAATCAAATCCCAATGTTCCAAATTTGCCCCTTCATACGTTAACGAAAGCAGAGATATCAAGATTTCACAAAGAAAAGGTACCCATGTTCCCGACTGTCCGAGAGAACTATATTGCCCCCTTTTCTAATTTCCCCTCGTTTTTGGCCGCACCCAAACCGTCTGGAATAAGATCGACATCATCGACGACTGCTAGCACAACCGCCAACACAACATGGACAGAGATTTATCATCTCACATTCGATAATATTTCAGCTGGTGTGTACAGCAGTCCATTCAATTCGTCGGGACCAGACATTATGATCGATTGTGGTGCGTATACTGGTACTTCTCAGAATGGAAATTATGAAATTGACTTATACAAAAACAGGTTATTTAACTATTATCAAGTGGGGGCAGGTACATTTCCGGCTGGAAGCGGACAGACCTACGAATACGCCAGCGTGACTTACTCTTCTGTTGGTTCAGGCACGTTTGCAGTAAATGTGTATTCAATTCCCAATTCAAACGGCGTCAACGAACCTATTAATGGGTATGGGTACGTTTATACCGATTAATCAACATCCGCGATCCCTGGAGTAGGCTTCCTCCGGTGTTTCCGCTGAGATATAGAGCCCGATAGTTGACGGAATTGCGTGTCCAAGAATAGCTGATTATACTGTCCATAGATCAGATGACACATAGAAAGGAAAAGACGTCCCTGTTTGGATGTGACACCG